>JAGOBX010000015.1 GCA_017999075.1 Candidatus Babelota bacterium
GTATATAGTATTGTAATAAGGAATAAGTTTTTTCTAGGGAGGGAAAACTATGAAGGTTACAAGCCAAATCTTTGCTTCTGAGTTTGTACGACCTCAAATTCTCGAAAGCATCAAGGATGATGAATCGAATTCTTCAGAAAACGGCAATAAAATTATTGAATCGTATGCTGAAGATGTTCTTTCTATTACCCGCGAGAATCAAAAAGCGGTCGAATTCAGTTTGTCGAGTTTAATCGAAGCAATTCAGACACTGAATGAAGTTAAAGACGGGTTTCAGGCAAATCCTGAAGCAGCTTTAACAGCCCAGGGGAATATTACTCCTGGAATTGCATCGGCGTTATTATAGAAATATATAATTAATTTCGATGCAAAAAGTGCGGAATTTTAGTTCTGCAATTTTAATCCCGCTGTCAATGAATATTATTTTCATTGACAACGGGATTTTTTTTTATAAGTCGACCGGGAATGTTTCAAAATGGCATTTTTGCCATTTTTTACAAAATTTATATATTGATAAACAATAAGTTAATTTTGTAAAAAAATATATAAATATATTTTGGAAACAGTTCCGATTATGTTTTTTGAATAAAAAATATTGTCGAAAATATGTAGTTTTTTAATAATTATAATAAAAAATTTAATTCCTTAATATAATCCTTTAAAAGTTATATAGTTAAGATAATTTTTTAATTTTTATATTGACAAAAAGCAATTAATTTGGTATATTATAATGCTACGGGAAAACCTTGGTAGCAAATAAAAAAAATTACAGGATTATTAATGTATTTCTTTAATAATTCAGTATTTATATTAAGGAGGTTTTTTCAATGAGAAAAAGTAGAATTTTAGTAGTGATGCTGCTGATATTATCATTACTGGCTGCCGGTGTAACCAGTGTTGATGCTGCTTCAAAGAAATCTTCCAAAAAGAAACGTGCAACTTCGCCTTACAAGTATTTAATTACAGATGCAGAAAAACAGCAAATTGTAAATTGGGTTAACAGCGCAAGTGAAAATCAATGGGTAAAAGATGCAAAATTAACTTTATCAACTTATCAAAAATTTCATAAACCAGGTGCAGAATTAGTTCCTTTTGCTAACTGGAGTTCATTTTGGTCGACACCAGGGGTAAGTTCAACAGGAGTAAATAATATTTGTAAATTATTAGGTATTTTTAAATATCCTCAGGATAGACATTATTCAAAAGCTGCGATAAGATTATCAGAATCAGAAAAATCTAAGATGGTAAGCTGGATTAACAGCGCAAGTTCTTCTGATATGCAGGCTGCAAAAATTTCTTCTTCTGCAATTACTTCAATAAATACAAACCGTCCTTTTAAAAATTTTGCTGATTTATGGACAACTAAAGGGTTGTCTGATACTAATATGAAAAAAATTGCTATAGCAAGTGGCGCATTAGTATGGGTTAATGGAAGTACAAAAACAGATACGATAAAGGGTATCGGATCATCTTATCGGGCAAAACTAAACTCAGCGCCTCTTTTTATATTTACAACTCAATCTTTATTAATGAATGCTAAATATGATGAATGGCGCGGGGAAATAGCGCGGACTATAAGCTCTGGTTCTGAAACTATGGTTAAAGGACTCATATTGCGCTGGGCAAAACTTTCAAGTTTAATGAGATTGAGCGGATGTGGAGAACAATATTCAGGACTTTTAATGAAAGTGGGGATAGAAAAAATGAGTCAATTGAAAAAAGAAGATGCGGCTTCTTTACGTGATAAAATGATTCAATATGTAGCTGAATACAATGCAGAAAACCCGAATGCGCAGATTTCATTAGTACCAGGGTTAAGTACAATTCAAAAGTGGATTACAGCTGCTGCAAATTTGCAGGATATTCTTGTTTATTAAAATATTTAATATTTAGATTTATTCAAAGCCGGCGTTTTGCGCCGGCTTTTTTTTTATTTTAAAGAGGTCGTAATTTTTATGAATATTTCCGTTATAATGACAAATTGGAATGGTCAGGAACTTTTAGAAAAGACTGTTCCATTGGTAAAAAAATCAATAGATTTTGATAAAGATAACAATTATAGGTTTATTATAGTTGACGATTGTTCTCCAAAAAATGATATTGAATATATTAAAAAAACTTTTTCTTATGTTGAAGTGATAAAAACTCCTGTAAATTCAGGTTTTCAAGGAGCAGTAAACTATGGAATAACTCAAACAACAGATGATTTGATACTTATAATGAATAATGATATTTATCCTAAAGAAGAAGGTTTTTCATTGCTTTCAAAGCATTTTAAAAAAAATGGAGATAAAGGATTGTTTGCTGTTACAGGTAAATTTTATAATTGGGACGAAAAAACTTTTTTGTACGGGAACCGCGGCGGGAAATTCGAAAAAGGACATATTTGGCTTTACGAGAAGAATCCGGAAGATACTACAACCCAAACATTTTTTGCTTGCGGCGGATGCGCGTTATGGGATAGAAAAAGATTTTTAGAACTCGGAGGGTTTGATTTACTTTATCATCCGCTGTATTATGAAGAGATAGATATATCTTACAGGGCTTTAAAAAGGGGATGGAAAATAATATATGAACCTTCGGCTATTTTTTATCATCGTGTCCAAAGTACAATTACAGTTCAGCATAAACAGAAAAAAATAAGGGTTATATCAGGAGCCAACAATTATCTTTTTACCTGGAAAAATATTACAGATAAAGATTTATTCATACAGCATATTTTGTGGTGTCCGATTTTGTTATTGAGAGATTTGTTCAAATTGAAATTCAGATTTTGGTTTTCCATATTCAGGGCATTAAAAAAAATTAGAGATGTTTCTGCAAAAAGAAAATTTGAAAAAATAGAATCTAAAATTTCTGATAAAGAAATTTTTTATATGATTAATTGCAAATAAAAAAAAATAATTTGACTAAACTGTTATTATAAATTAAAATGCACTAATCAAAAAAAGGGAGTATATGGTTTGAAGTATATATTTACAATTTTAGTGATAATATTGTTTGTTTTACCTGTTTATTCTGAATCTAATTTTGAAACTGGCAAAAAGTTTTTTGATAATAATAATTTTTTAAAAGCAAAAGATTTTTTTGAAAAAGATTTGACAGGTGAAAAAAAATCAGATAAACGTGTTTTAAGTTTATATTATCTTGGCAGAACATTTGAAAAATTAGGGAATAAAGAAAAATCAATAGAAATATACAGCAAGGTTATCAAAGAATATCCGGATAATTATCTTGCGGAACATTCAACTAACAGAATTAAACAATTAAATCCTCAGAAAGAAATAGATTATAAAAGATTAAGTTCAAAAGAAAGTTCTAATAAATTGCAAGCGGATAATAAATCTTCTTCAATTTCAGGTAAAAAGAAAAATTCTGTTAAATCTAATTCCAAGGAATTAATAAAACAGTCATATTCTTATGATAATGTATTACAGGAAAAAGATACATTAAACAAAAATAATATTCAGAAAAAAATTAAAGAGGATATAGAAATTCTTACTAAAAAAGAAAACCAAAGTGATACTGTAAAGAAAAATGATTTTAATGTTATTTTTGAAAAAAATAAAGATGAAAAGTTTGTTGGAGTTCAGCAAGATACGCTAACATTTATAGATACATTTGTTGCCATAGCAAAACCAGTAATAGAAGATACGTCTTCCACCTCCTCCCCTATAAAGAAAGAGCCTATAAAATATACAGTTAAAAAGAACGATACTTTATTCAGTATTTCCAATCAGTTTTACGGGAATGGAAGTTATTTCAGTTTGCTTAAGGAATATAACCGTTTGGCTAATATTACTTCAATATATGAAGGGTTAGATATATATATTCCCCAAAATCCTAATGAAATTAGCGAAATTCCTGAATATGTTTATAATAAACAGTCGGTTCCCAAAAATGATAATAATTCTATTTCAGCGAATGAAGATATTTTTCTAAAAGAAGATAAACCTGAACTTACCAATATATTTATATCAGCGAATGAAAAATTAAAAAAAAATTTATATATTGATTCGTTGATGGATTTTAAAAATTATATGCTGAACGGAAAAAATAAGATTAAACTTGAAACAGCATATTATAAAATTGCTGAAATAAATCATATATTAGGTTATTTTAATGATGCGGTTTCAGCGTATCTTGCGTATATTTCAAAATTTGACGGAAGTGAAAACATAGCAAGAGCATGTTATAATCTTGCCAATATTTATAATCAGGGGTTAGGTTTATATGTTCCCGCGAAACAGTATTATCTTCTTGCTCTTGATAAAACGGACAATATTGAATTAATATCTATGATAAAAGACAATATACAGGAAATAGAGAATTCTCAATCTGAATTTGAAAAAGCTAAGAAAGAAAAAGACCGGATAGAAAATGAAATAAAATTAACAGAAAAATTAATGGAAGAAAAAGGTGTTATAGCAGAGACTGAAATTGATAATATAAAAAAACAGTATAAGGTAGCCATACTTCCTTCGGAACTTGAAAAATCAAATATAACTGAAAAAAAATTACAATCAATAACTCCTGATTTTAAACAAATTGAACCTGTTGCACAAAAAGGAAGAAATAAAAATATTCAGGAAATCATAGAAGATAAAAAAAATGCTCAATATTATAACGAAGAAGGATATAAATATAAAAATATAGGTATGTATGAAGAAGCAGTGAAAAGTTATAAACAGGCGATAGAATCATTTCCTGACGATCCTATCGCATATAATAATATAGCATATCTTTATGCAGATATGGGAGTAAATCTTGAAGAAGCCTTGAGATACGCTGAAACGTCGATAAAATTAGATCCAAATAATAGGGGATATTATTTCGATACACTGGGATGGATATATTACAGGATGAATGATTTTACAAGGGCAAAAGAATTTCTTGAAAAGTCTGTATTTTATAATCCGTCAGCTATAAGGAAATATCATCTTGCCCAGGTTTACAAAAAACTTAACATGAAAGATAAAGCTCTTATTGAGCTTCAAGGCGCTCAGGTTATACAACCTATAGGCAAACTTGCTGAACAGGTTAAAAATGAGATATATGAATTACAAAATTAAGATTTATTTTAAAAATTTTTTTGAACGAATAATTTCCGGTTTATCCGGGTACTAATTATCAGGGTGACTTTTTATGGTAAATAAAAGCAGTTGGAATATTGCATCTTATATTATGATTTTTTTAATTTTATTTTTCAGTATTTTATCTGCTGAAGTTTTTTGTGCGGATATAAATAAAATTAAAGCAAAAGATTTTTATGAAAAATCCCTGCTTTTGTATAAGAAAAATCAGATTTCAGAAGCTATAGAGCAGATCATTCAGGCTATACAATATGATTCCTTTAACAATTTATATTATTATAATTTAGGAACATATTATCTTAAATTAAAAGATTATGATTCAGCTATAGAAAATTTTATAAATTCAATAAAGTATAATTCAAATCATCAGGAATCTTATTATAATATAGGATTATGTTATGTTTATAAAAATGATTTTGTGAAAGCTGCTGATTATTTCAGTCAGGCAGTTGCATATAATCAGTATGATATTGATGCGCATATAAATCTGGGACTTGCATATAAAAATTTAAAACAATATGATGCTGCGATGATAGAATATCAAAAGGCGATTATGATAAATCCTGATAATACTGCTGCTGCAGTGAATCTTGCAGTTCTCCACAAAATTCAAGGAAACCTTGAAAAAGCAATAGATTTGTTAAATTCGGTTATTGCAAAAGATCCGAATAACACAGAAGCGTTATATAATCTCGGGTTATTAAAAAATTCTCAGTCAAAACTGAAAGATAATAAAGAACAGCAGAGTTCAGTGCAGGGTCAAACTGCAGTAAATGAAAAAGTCGACACGGTTAAACATAAAAGTTCAATTACAGGAAAAGAAGTTGCGCTTCCGTTAAGTTTTAAAGAAGGTGTAATTAAAAAGGAACCAGACCAACCGCCAGCAGTAAAACCTTCTCAGAATAGTTATGGAATTGAAAATTACGGCCGGCAGGATTATTTAAATTTTAAAACAGAACTTATATCAGAAATAAAAAATGAGTTTAGATTGTTTCTTCAGGAATTTAAACAAATCTCGAAACCAGACAATCAGAATTTCAGATTAAACACTTCAGAATCATGGAACCAGCCTGGTTTTTCAGAATTTGATTTCGGAACTGATATTGAACCGATAAATTTTAATATATCTGATTATACAAATACAAATATATTCGAATTTCCGAATTCTTTGGAAAATACAGGATATACTTCTTCGGATTTGCTTAATTTTTCCAGCGAATTTACGGGATCTGCAGATATTTTTGATTTTCAAAATATGGAAAATAATTATGGAAACAATGGAGCGGAGTTTCAGTTTTCTGATGAGGGTTCGAATAAATACGGTGTGATAGATTTTTCTTCTATGATATACGGTAGTGATTTTAATATTAATTCATCAGTAAATTTTCAAGAAAAACCAGAATTTAATTTTGATAAAATTGATGTTGATGAAAAGATTTTTGATTTTCAAAATGTTTCTGAAAATATTTCCGGAGATTTTTTTATAAACAATAAACCTGTTGTTAGTAAACAACAGGAAGTTTTTACTGAATTGTTAAACCTTGATTCGGAAATTAATAATCTTGATGTTAATTTAAATATACAATGAGTTGAAATAAAAAACTTATGGAAGATACAGTAAAAAAAGTTTTAGAAAAAATTGAAAAAATTCCGACACTTCCAACTACAATCACTAATATTTTGATAGTTTTAAATAACCCTAATAGTTCAGCAGAAGACGTTAATAAAGCTATTTCTTCAGATGTTTCATTGTCAACGAAGGTTCTTAAACTTGTTAATTCTTCATATTATGGTTTATCTAAAAAAGTTACTTCTATTACTCAAGCTATAGTAATACTTGGATTTAATACAATAAAAAGTTTGGCATTCAGCGCTTCGGTAATGGATTTATTTTCACGCAGCGAGAACCCTAAATTTAAGCGGCTTGATTTTTGGGATCATTGTTTTGCAGTAGCATTAATTTCAAAGTTAATAGCAAAGCATGTACAAATTTCGGTTAAGGATCAGGAATCTTATTTTCTTGCAGGGCTTCTTCATGATATAGGAAAAGTTGTGATGGATCAGTATTTGCATGAAGACTTTGATTCAGTTCTTGAAATAAGAGAAATAGAAAATATTCCTATAATAGAAGCTGAGCGCAGGATTCTTGGAATAACTCATTCTGAGGTTGGGCGCAGAGTGGCTGAACGCTGGAAATTTCCTGAGATTATGGTTGAAGCTATAAGATATCATCATGATCCTCAATTGTCTACAAATATGCCGCAATTGTCTGCAATAGTATATTTGTCGGATTTTCTTTGTAAGGCAAAGAGAATAGGAAACAGCGGAGATTATTATATAAATAATTTTCAGGAACAATATGTTGCAAAATACCGCATAACACCTGAATTAATAAAAACTCTTATTGTAACAGAAATAGATAGAGAATTATCAAAAGCAAAATCTTTGTTTCAAATTATTAAATCTACATAAAAACTGGTTTTTGTCTGGAATCAATATGTCAATTTTTTTAAGGATATCTCAAACTCCCGGTGAATGGTTAAATTCTAGCGGTCCATTTTCAGATATAGTTTTAAGCTGCAGAATACGTCTTGCGAGGAATATAGATAAAATAAAATTTCCTGAATATATGAATGAAAATGAAAGCAGCGAGGTCAAATCTGATTTAAAAAATGTAATTAATTTATGTCCATCTTTAGTTTCCCCGGAATTTTATGAAATGAGCGAATTAACTCCTGCCGAACGGCTAATACTTATTGAACGTCATTTAATAAGCAAACAGCTTGCAAATAAAAAAGAAGGGATGCTTATTTTACAAAATGATGAAAGGTTAAGTATAATGATTAATGAAGAGGATCATTTACGCATACAGTCGATAGATTCAGGACTTCGGTTATTTGAAAATTGGGAAATAATAAATAAACTCGACCAGCAGCTTGAAACACAAATAAATTATGCTTTTTCAAATGAATTCGGGTATTTGACAGCTTGTCCGACAAATGTGGGCACAGGAATGAGATGCTCAATACTTGTCCATCTTCCAGGAATAATAATGATAAATCAGTTAAATAAAATAAATTCTGCAATAGAAAAGTTGGGATTGACTATACGAGGATATTATGGTGAAGGAACAGAATCAATTGGAAATTTTTTTCAGATTTCCAATCAAATTACTATTGGAAAAACTGAAGAAAAAATAATAGAGAAAATTGATAATATAGCGAGGCAGATTGTTGAACATGAAAAAAATGCGCGCAGGATTTTAATGCAGGAATCAAAAGTTAGAGTCGAAGACCAAATTTTCAGAGCATACGGAATTTTGAAAAATGCAAGGATAATATCGTCAAACGAAACAATGGCGCTGCTTTCTATGATACGGCTTGGGGTGGACCTTGAAATTATTAAAAATATCTCCATTAAAACAATAAATGAAATTTTAGTTTATTTACAGCCGGGACATTTGCAAAAACTTTTTCTTAAAGATCTGAATGCAGAAAAGCGCGATATTAAACGAGCTGAAATGATTCGGGAAAAGTTTTTAGTGGATTAAATTTTTATAATACCATCACGCGTTTTTGCCACAGCATTTTTTATATTTTTTCCCGCTTCCGCAAGGGCAATCATCATTTCTGCCTATTTTTACAATTTCAATTTGTTTTTGTGTCTGGCGCTGTATTCCGGAAATTTGTTTTCCGGAATTAGAATTTTTTGACTGCTGCTGTTCAGAAGAAAAAGCCTGAGATTCAGAATGTTTTAATTCTGCTATATTATAATTAGATGCGATTTCAGTTACAGGCTGCTGAACAGCCATTTTTATTTTAAATAAATATTCGACTATACATTCCTTTACATTTCTGATCATAATAGTGAACATTTTCATACTTTGATTTTTATATGCGACAACAGGATCTTTTGAAGCCCATCCCTGCAAATGTATACCTTCTTTTAAATAATCCAAATTATGAAGATGGTCCTTCCAATTGTTGTCAAGGATATTTAGCATAATCATCCGTATAATATGATTTTTATGAAGAGGAGGCATATCATTCAATTTCAATAAAAAAGAATTTTTAGCTTCATCGCAAAGATAATCGTATAGAAGTTCCTGGGAATTTTTATCTAATAATGTATTCTTTAGTTTAATCAAATCTATAGAGAATGTTTTGTAGTATTTATCAATAAGACCGTCAATATCCCAGTCTGAAGAATGAGATTTTTCAGGACAGTATTCCCAAACAATATTTTCTATCACTTCATAAATTATTTCAATAAAAAAATCAGATAAATTTTCGTCACTCAGCATTTTATTGCGTTCTTTGTAAATAATGTCGCGTTGTGTATTCATAACATTATCAAAATCTATTAAATGTTTTCTAATATCAAAATTATGAGCTTCAACGCGTTTTTGCGCACGTTCAATGGCTTTAGAAATAAATGGATGCTCAATTTCCTGAGAATCGTCCATACCGAACTTTTCCATAATTCCTGAAATTCTGTCAGAACCGAATAATCTCATCAAATCATCTTCAAGAGCCACGTAAAATACTGTTTCCCCCGGGTCTCCCTGTCTACCTGACCTTCCTCTAAGCTGGTTATCAATACGCCGCGCTTCATGGCGTTCAGTTCCTATTACCAATAATCCACCTATATCGGCAATACTGCTTCCAAGCATTATATCAGTACCGCGTCCTGCCATATTAGTAGCAATAGTAATTGAATTTTTCTGGCCTGCGCAAGATATTATTTCTGCTTCCCGTTCATGATATTTTGCATTAAGAACATTATGAACAATATTAATTTTTGACAGCATTCTGCTTAACAATTCAGAAACTTCTATTGAAATTGTTCCGACAAGAATAGGTCTTCCTTTTGAATGTTCTTCTTTTATAAGATTTGTTATTGCCTCATATTTTCCTTTTTTAGTTCTAAATATTTTATCTTCGTAATCTTTTCTTATCATTGTTAAATTAGGAGGAATTATAACCACGTCAAGTTTATAAATTTCCCAAAATTCCTGTGCTTCTGTATCTGCTGTTCCTGTCATTCCCGCAAGTTTTTTATACATTCTGAAATAGTTTTGCAAAGTAATAGTAGCTAGAGTTTGAGATTCAAGTTTTACTTTTAATCCTTCTTTTGCTTCAATTGCCTGATGCAGACCATCCGACCATCTTCGGCCTGGCATCAAGCGTCCGGTAAATTCATCTACGATTAATACTTCACCGTCTTTTATAATATAATCAACTTCTTTTTTAAACAGATTATGTCCTCGAAGCATTTGATTTATATGATGGACAAACTGCATATTTTCTATTGAGAACAGATCAGGCATATTCAATAATTTTTCACATTTTTTAGCGCCTGCATCAGTAAGAGCGACAGCACTGGCTTTTTCGTCTATCCAATAATCTCCGGTTTCGATTACTTCATCGTTTTCTTCTTTGCGCTCGCCTTTAGTTAAATAAGGGAATAATTTATTTATCCGATAATATTTTTCAGTAGTATCTTCAGCCGCTCCTGAAATTATGAGCGGTGTTCTTGCTTCATCTATTAATATAGAGTCAACTTCATCAATAATAGCGAAATTATGTTCTCTTTGAACTTTTTGTTCTGATGATACGACCATATTATCACGCAGGTAATCAAATCCGAATTCGGTATTTGTTCCAAATGTTATATGACGAGAATAAGCTTCCTGTTTTTCATTATGATTCATTTCATTTAGAATCAAGCCTACAGTTCTGCCGAGATAATTATAAATTTCTCCCATCCATATACTATCTCGTTTTGCAAGGTATTCATTGACTGTAACCATATGAACGCCTTTATTAGATAATGAATTTAAATATACGGATAGAGTTGCTACCAGAGTTTTTCCTTCGCCTGTTTTCATTTCAGCAATTTTTCCCTGATGTAACACCATACCGCCCATCAATTGAACGTCGAAATGTCTTAATCCCAATCTGCGCATTGATGCTTCCCTGCATAAAGCAAAAGCTTCAGGAAGAATAATATCAGTTATATTTTCAGGATTTATTGACGACATAAATAAATTAAAGTTATTAGCGAGTTCTGTTTCGAGCATAGTGATATCTGCGGATAACCATTTTTCAATTCTTTTTTTCAACCCTTCAAGAAGTTTTTCAAGTCTTTCATCAGAAACGGCATTTAAAATAACAAGTTTCATTTTGCTTTTATCGTATTTTTTTTCAAGATCTTTCCTGTTTTCCAGGAATATTTTTCTGTATTTTTCAATATAGAATTCAATTGCTGAATCTTTTTTTGATTTTAGTTTTTTAAATGAGTCAATAATTTTTTCGTTCAGGTTTTTAACATAATTTTCATCCAGTTCTGATTGAATCATTTGTTCAAACTTGGCAGTATGTTTTTTAAAATCATCATATTCATAATCAAGAAATAAAATTTCAAGGTTATTTATAATATCAACCGCTGGAATAATTTTTTTTATATCTCGTTCGTGTTTACTTCCGAATAATTTTTTGAAAACGCTGTTTAAAAAATTTATCATTTAAACCATCCTTAATAATTCATTAAATAAATCTGTAAACTGATTTTTCTGAATAATAGTTATGTTATTAAATTCTTCAGATAAGTTAGACGGATGCATTTGTTTTATGAAACCGTTAGGTATAATCAATATCCCCCGTTTTGCCTGATTCAGATTCAATAATTCTTTAAAATCAAAAAGCGCAATATCACCGGCAGGATTATCCCATAACTTAATAGAAATTATTGATTTATTGGCAGCTTCTTTTCCTATAAGTATAATTTCAGTATTTTTTTTATATTCATAAGAAACAATAGAAATATGAAATTTATTTGATAGTTCAGTCATTAAATTATGAAAAGAAGTTTTGTCAAGATTTTTTAAAACAGATAGAATCTGGTTAATGTTCCGTGATGGAAAATTTTTTTTGAGTAATTCAGCCACATCAGAATATTCAGCATTCTGCTTATATATTTCTTTCCAAAGTTTCACGGCATCATCTTTTTTGTTAGTAAAATAATAAGCTTTACCAAGAAGATAATTGAGTTCAAGTTTTTTTGCAGAATCTTTTTTAAATTGATTGATTCCGAACATAAGATGTTCGATAGCGGCTTCATATTCTTCTGATTCAAAAAAACAGTTTGACAATAAGGTTATCATATTAAATAACAAATCCCCGCCGGCGATATTCAATCCTTTCATTAAAATTTCTATAGCATTTATATGATCTCCGTTTTTTTTATGAACTTTACCTAATTCGTAATAAACATCTGTAAAATTTGGTTTCAATGATAAAATTTTGTTGTATATAATAACTGCAGTTTTATATTCTTTTAAAATGTCTTTGATTTTTGCCAACCCAAACAAAGCTTTTATATTATTTCTGTCAATATCGATAATTCTTTCATATTCGGCGTTCGCACGTTCAAACTGTTTATTTTTTAGTAATACTTCGCAATATGATAAATACAAATTTATATTATCAATATTGAGATTATAATTTGAAATCAGTTTATTAAGTTCATTTACATTGTTCAGTTTAACATAGCAATAAAATAATTTATCAGTTAAAACAGGTTCGCTTATAAATTCAAGGTCATCTTTTAAATGAAGTAATTTTTTAAAAATTGCAGCTGCTTCAGAAAAATTTTCAAGTTCCTGGTAACAGACGCCTATTTTAAACAAAAATTCTGGGTTTCCTGTTTTTTGAAATAATTCATTGAATAAGACCAGAGCTTCTCCGAATTTTTTTGACAAAAACATATTGTTTGCAACTTTTAGATTATTTCTGTTTTTTTTTGAAAGAAAGTAAAAAAATAGAAATATGAAAATAAAAAATCCGGTTATTGCCGAAAAAATATAAATATAATAGTTTTGCATTTAGTTTATTTATTTAAATATTCTGATAATGTATCAACAGAATTAATATTAATCAGGCGTACATTTGAATTTATTCTTTTAATTAATCCTGTTAAAACTTTTCCTGAACCAGATTCAACGAATTCAGAAATATTAAACTCATTAATCATAAATTCAACAGATTGTATCCATCGAACGGGCGAACATAATTGATTTATCAGCGATGATTTAATTGATCCAGGATCCTGATTATGAGGTTTTGCAGTTAAATTGCTTATTACAGGAAATTTAGGTTGATTGAAAACAAATTTATTTAATTCAGTTGCAAGTTTATCCTGAGCATTTTTCATTAAATCACTGTGCCATGCTCCGCTTACTTTAAGTTCTATACATTTTCCTGATCCTGATAATTTAACCAGTTCAATAACTTTTTTTACAGAAACAGTTTCGCCTGAAATCACAATTTGTCCTGGTGAATTGTATCCGGCTGTACCAATTATTCCTCCAGCTTCATTAAAATACTCAAGCAATTTATTTTCGTCAACCCCCATTACAGCAGCCATTGTACCATTTGATTTTTTTGCGCATTCATCCATAAATTTGGCTCTATTTTCAAGGAGAATCAGTCCTTCTTCAAAAGAAAATACTCCAGCGGCAAATAATGCTCCATATTCCCCCAGGCTATGGCCAGCAGAAATTTCAGGGGAAAAAGAGCAGTTTGATTTTAAAATTTCAAATATAACAGAACTTACAAGATAAATGGCAGGCTGAGTATTTATTGTCATCTGCAGTTCTTCTTCAGATCCTTCAAAACACAATTTTGCATAATCTTTGCTATAAATGCTTGCTTTTTTTGCATTTTCAAACATTTTTTTTGCAACATCAAATTTTTCAAAAAAATCTTTCCCCATATTCTTGGATTGTGATCCCTGACCAGGAAAAATTACAGATTTCTTTGTCATAAAACTCCCCCAAATATACAGATAATCCACATTAAAATTTTCTCTTATTATAATATACGCTTTATCAATAAATAATGCAATAAAATTTTAAAATTGTTTTGTTTTTTTTAGAACTGTGTTGTAGTATATAATAGTTATCATTAATGGAATGTTTTAAAAATGTAAAATGCAATTTTTTATAAAATTTATTATTGATAAGCAATAAGTTAATTTTGTAAAAATATATAACAATATTTTTGAAACACTTCCAGAATACACTGCATCTGTGACGCGTTATTATTTTTTTATACTTAGAAAATCGGGGGTTTTCATAATAATGTCTATTACTATACTTATTGTAGAAGATGATTTGAATAATAGTGAATTATTAAAATATATTCTTGAAAAAAACGGATATTCAGTAATAGTCTTAAACTCAGGTTTAAAATTTTTTGAAACATTGGAAAATAATAAAATAGATTTAGTGCTTCTTGACATAATGATGCCTGAAATTGATGGATTAACATTATGCAAACAACTTAGGGAAAAAGAAAAATATTATGAATTACCGGTGATTTTTTTAAGCGCAAAGACTGATATTAAAGATAAAATTGAAGGGTTAAATGCTGGTGCTGTTGATTATGTAACTAAACCATATGATAGAAAAGAACTCTTGCTGAGAATTTCAAACCAATTGAGGGTAAAAGAATATAACAATATGCTTTATGAACGAGATATGCTTAAACATACTAATGAACTTATAATGAATCTTGCGCAGAATATAAATAATCCGTTATCTATTATTTTAGGTTCGTGCCAATATTTAACTCTTGATATGGATAAAGATACTGAACTTTACGAATACCTTAAAATAATAGAAAAAAACGCTAATAAAATAAATTCGTTTTTAACATCAATGCGTGAAAACACTAAACTGAAAAGTATTGACTTTAATAAACATAAAAACATTTCTGTATATGCTTCAAAAAAGGAAGAATGGGAGCAGAATACAGCTTTAGTTATTGATGATGAGGATTCTCTGGCAAAGCTTTATGTTAAATTTTTGGATATGTATAATTTTAAAGTAGATATAGTGAATAGGGGCAATGATGCTATAGGAATGTGTAAAAAAAAGAATTATCATTTGATATTTGTAGATATGCTTTTACCTGATATGGATGGTCTTGAAATTTTTCGGAAAATAAAAAAAAGTTATCTTATAAGAAATGTACGTTTACCTTTTATAATTATGAACAGCGGATATGATGTGGAAGACAAATTTTTAAAAGCTATTGAAGAGGGAGCGTACACATCTTTTTATAAACCTATAGATATATTTGCTTTTAGAAATATGATTGATGAAATATTGAAAAAGTCAAATTATTGATAAAATAAATATTATATTATCAAAAAAAATAGTATTCAAGGTGTTTAAATAAATTATTATTAAAAAAAGATATGATGAAAATCAAAGAAAAATTATTTGATGTGAAAAAAGATTGTTTAAAACTTGTTGAAATTATAGATGATGTGCCTTCTATGATTTGCAGGTTTCTGCCTGATTGTACACTGACATTTGTGAATCGGGAATATGCAGAATATTTTAGAATGTCAGAATCAGATCTTATTGGAAAATCATTTTTAGATTTTATAAAAAAAGAAGATGCTGTAAAGATAAAACAACTTCTACTTGAATTTGATAAGAAAAACAATATACGTGAATACGAGCATCCTGTAATAGTTGCAGGAAATGTAAGGTGGCATAGGTGGATTGATAAAGCATTGTTTGACGATAACGGTAAAATAACTGAATTTCAATCTATAGGCAGGGATATTACAGAAGAGATTAAAACCAGGGATATGTTGAAAAATCAGGAATTACTGAATGAAAATATTTTAAATGCAATTTCTGATCCTATAAGCGTTATAGACACGAATATGTTTATTCTAAAAACCAATCGTAATTGTGATAAAATGTGGAAAGAATCTAAACCATTAACAGGGAAAAAATGTTATTCTGTGTTTCACAACAGTTCAGAAGTTTGTGACTGGTGTCCTGCAATAGAAACTTTAAATACCGGAAAAATTAATTCAACTATAATTCCTATTCCTGATCTTTCGTCTGTAAAAAAATGGATTGAAATTAAAACGTGGCCTTTAGAAGATAAAGATAAGAGGATTACCGGAGCAATAGTTTACGCAAAAGATATAACAGACAGCAAAAAATTTGTAAATGAATTAATAATAAATAAAAATCAGCTTGAAAGAAAAGTTAAAGAAAGAGGATTTGAATTAGAAAACAAAAATAATGCTTTCAGGGAAATTTTATCTCAGCTTGAAATGGAAAAAAATGAGGTAAAGCGTCAGGTTTTAAATAATATAGAAGAATTTGTTTTACCTATTGTTAGAAAAATTGAAAGTGAAATTTCTGAAAATCAGAAAGAATTAATAAAATTATTAAACACAAATTTGAAAAATGTAACTGATAAATTCGGCTCAAAATTAAATAATTTAACTGAACAGCTAACACCTCGCGAACTTGAAATTTGTAATATGATAAAAAACGGATTACGCAGCGAAGAAATATCCAAGACAATAGGAATTTCAGTGAAAACAGTTGAACGTCATCGGTTTAACATAAGGAAAAAAATCGGAATTTACGAAAAGGGAATAAACCTTGCCACTTATTTAATTAAAGAATTATAATATATAATAATCTCATTTTAAATAATGCAAACTTGCAGATAGAAGAGACATTATTTTATTTTAAATATTTCACTTGTTTTACGTTTATGTTCTGATTTGCGCATCATGTTTTTTATTTTCGATATTTTTTTTTTATTGAATCCAGATAAACTGCTGTTATTTTGAATTGCATTAAGTATAGAATCGAGTTCATTATAAGTTATTCCCATTTCTTTTTCGTCAGTCTGTCCTGACCATAATCCTGCTGAAGGAGGTTTGCTGATTATTTCTTCATTGATTTTCAAGAATTTTGCAATTTCATAAACGTCTCTTTTATAACAATCGGCTATTGGAAGAAGATCGGATCCACCATCGCCGTATTTTGTAAAATATCCAATGGAACATTCTGATTTATTTCCTGTTCCAAGAACCAGAGATTTTTCTATTCCGGCGAAATGGTAAAGAGTACACATCCTCAATCTTGATTTTAAATTTGCAGATGTAAGTTTATCGGCTTTTGGTAGAATTTTTAAAAACATTTCGTATAATGAAGTCAAATCTATGATCTTGTATTTTATTTTAAACTTTTTAGCGAATTTTATAGCGTGTTCAGCGTCCTGAGGATTTGAATTACAGGGCATGATTAAACATAGGACATTTTTTGAAACTAAAGAAGCAAGCGCAGCGACAACTGCAGAATCGACGCCGCCGCTTAATCCCACCACAAACCCGGACAACCCGGATTTCAGTAATTTTATTTTTAACCATTTTACGATTTGATCTGTTTTTTTCATTTTAAAATCAGTTACTCCTTTTTAAATACAGATGATTTAAAATCATAATTGAATAATAATTATATTAAAAAAAATTAATACATATTCTTAATCAACTGAAATTATACATTTTGTAAAATTATAATTCAATAAAAAATAGAAGATTATATTTTTTACCAATTTCGAGAACTCAACATGACATTCGATAAATTACAGAGTTTAAAGAAAAAAAAGCCGCCTACAAAAATCATAAAACAGCAAAAAATGGAATTTTTTGAAAAAAATATTTTTCAACCAATTTTA
>JAGOBX010000414.1 GCA_017999075.1 Candidatus Babelota bacterium
GATGTTGATTGTATAATACATATGGGAGCGTGTTCTTCCACCACTGAAACAGATTGCAGGTATCTGGCAATTAATAATTATGAATATACCAGGATATTGGCTGATTTTGCAGTATCTAACCAGATAAGATTTATTTATGCAAGCAGCGCTGCTACTTATGGTTCAGGCGAATCAGGGTATAATGACGATGAAAAAAATCTTGATAAACTGCAGCCTTTGAATATGTATGGATATTCAAAACAGATGTTTGACTTGTATGCTAAACGCAATGGATTACTCGAAAAAATTGTCGGACTGAAATTTTTTAATGTGTTTGGACCTAATGAATATCATAAAGAGGATATGCGAAGCATAGTCCATAAAGCCTATTTTCAGATATTGGAAAAAGGTTCTGTAAATTTATTCAAATCTTATAAACCGGAATATAAAGATGGTGAACAAAAACGCGATTTCATTTATGTTAAAGATGTTGTTTCTAAAGTTATATATTTTATAGATCATTATAACATAAATGGAATATTTAATATTGGTTCAGGGAAAGCTGCGACATGGATTGAACTTGTAACCCCTATTTTTAAATCATTGAAAAAAGAAGTTAAGATTAATTTTATTGAAATGCCTGATTATTTAAAATCTAAATATCAGTATTTCACTGAAGCTGATATGACTAAATTTAATTCTAAAATAAAAAATGATAAATTGATTCAGCATGATATAAATTCGGCAGTAACAGATTATGTCGAAAATTATCTGATGACAGACAAGTATTTATAAATGAAATTATATATTTTATACGGGATATTGTCGGGTTTGTTTGTATTTTCTTTTTCTCAGAATAAGAAAAAATCCATTCTTTCTTTAAAAATAGCATTAAAACATTTTAAGAATTTTATACCTGTTTTTATAGAAATGACAATTTATGTTTCAATTATTTTATTTCTTCTTCCTGATAAAATAATAATAGAATATTTTGATAGTCCGAATATTATTAGAAATATGATTACAGCTGGAATTATAGGGTCTCTGATTTTTGCCCCTGCTTTTATAATTTTTCCATTATCTGCTATTCTTATAGAAAAAGGCGTGAATTATGCCGTGATATCAGTGTTTACATCAACCTTAATGCTTGTGGGAGTTTTAACATCTCCGATAGAAAAAAAATATTTTGGGGTGAAGTTTACTGTTGTCAGAAATTTTACAGGATTAATAATTTCAATAATAATATCGGTTGTCACAGGAGTTTTTTATAGGGAGTTTTTTTGAAATGAGCGCGATGATTACTTCAAAATTAAAAAAAACAGGCATAATATTTTTTTTTATATTCTGTATAATTTCGGTTTTATCAGGTTATGAATCGGGAATTAAAATCAATAATAATTTCTGGATGTTTTTTAAAGAAATTCTTGTAATGATGCCGTTCATATTTATATTGATAGGATTGTTTGAAGTTTGGGTAAAAAAAGAAACTATTGAAAACCACCTCGGTGAAAAATCTAAACGATGGTATGAAGGATATTTATGGGCTTTTTTGTTATCTTCGCTTAATATAGGCGGTATGCTTCTTGCTTTTCCTGTGGCCTATTCAATTTATAAAAAAAATGCCAGATTATCTGTTGTTTTAACATACCTCTGCGCATCAGGTTTGTTAAGAATTAATATGATTATTTTTGAAATATCGTTTGTTGGTTTAAAGTTTACATTGATACGTGTTTTTACTGCAATCCCTTTAATAATATTATTTTCGGTATTAATAGAAAAAAATTTTAAAAATTATAAGTTGGCGGTGGTAAAATGATTATAGCTGATTTGAATGATGCGTTTAAATATTATTCTGTGCATAATTGTTTTGAACAGGCATTTGAGTTTTTGAAACAGCCTGATATTTCTTCAAAACTTCCGGGAATATATAAAATTAACGGTAAAAAAATATATGCTAATATTACTGCTTTTCAGGGATTGAAAAAATCTGAATGTAAATTGGAATCTCATAAAAAATATATTGATATTCAGTATGTAGTGGCCGGGACTAATTATATAGGATTGAAACATAGTTCTTGCTGTATTAATCCTGCAGGGAAATTTGACAGAACAAAAGATGTTATATTTTATTCGGATAAACCTGATTTTTATGCCAAATTGTCAAAAAATAAGTTTGCTGTTTTATTTCCTGAAGATGCGCATTCACCTTCGATTGGAACAGGTTCTATCAAAAAAATTATTGTTAAAGTTCAAATATGATTTTTGTTCTTTTAATTTTAATTTAACGTCTTGATTCAATTTTAAATAAGTATATTGAAAAACAAATTGACTGAAAAATAATTGTGAAATATAATTTGTTCAGGAAAATGCAATCGATATTTTCCAGTGTTAAATAGATTTAAGATAAGATTTGCGATAAAATATTTATGACTGATCAGAATATTATAATGAATAACGAACTGAATTCCATTATAATTCCAGATTATGTGAATTACATAGGAGTTTTTCTTACTTTTGCCTGCAATCTTGATTGCAGTTACTGTATAAATAAATTCAATACTGCGCCTGAATCTAAGATGCTTTCAGGAAAAGAAATTGTTTCAGGGTTAAACCGTATTATATCCAGACCTGACTTGCCTGTTTCTCTTCAGGGCGGTGAACCTTCGCTGCATCCTGATTTCTATTATATTATAAATAATATTCGGCAGGAGTTAAAGATTGATATATTAACTAACCTTACTTTTGATGTAAAAAAATTTGTTGAAAATGTTAAACCTGAAAAATTATTAAGGAATTCTCCTTATGCTCCGATAAGGGTAAGCTATCATCCTGAAAAATCGAACAGGTCAGAAATTATAGAAAAATCGTTGTATCTGCAGAATAACGGATTCAGAGTCGGAATTTACGGAATTAATCTGCAAGATTATTCTGAATGTAATTCCGAAATGAAAAAAAAATGCGAAATATTAAATATTGATTTCAGGTTTAAAGAATTTCTCGGATTTCATAACGGTATATTATACGGCCAATATAAATATCCTGATGCGATTGATGGTAAAAAGAACATTAAAGTAGAATGTAAACCATCTGAACTTCTTATAAACCCTGCCGGAGATATTTTTAAATGCCATTATCATTTATACTCAAACTCATCTAATTCCGGAAATTTGCTTGATTCAGAATATCGTGGTGATTTTAACAGTCATATTTGCTATGATTACGGATTATGCAATCCTTGCGATATAAAAATCAAAACAAACAGACATCAAATTTTCGGGCATACATCAGTGGAAATTAATCGGAATCTGAAATAGAATTTTAAACCTGAAATTTCTGTTTTTATAAAACTTATTTTATTTCTGAGAAGCATCTTTGTTTTTGTAAAATGAAAATTCGTCAGGATCAATTAAACAATCTATTACAACAGGTTTATTTAAAGAAATCGCTTCAGGTAAAATTTGTTTGAGTTCTCCTGGTTTTGATATTTGATATCCGGCAGCCCCAAGTCCTTCTGCAATTTTACAGAAATTAATTTCGCTGCATATCCCTGAAAATTGAGATTGGTGAGATAAACTTTTTTGCCGGGTCGGATCAATAAGACTTGATTTAACATTATTTTGAATTATCCATATTACAGGAATATCATAATTTACAGCAGTGGATATTTCCATTCCATTCGTTAAAAAACAAGCGTTGTCTGTTATAGATACTACAGTTTTTTTGCCTGCCG
>JAGOBX010000415.1 GCA_017999075.1 Candidatus Babelota bacterium
CCAATTACAGAACATCGTTTAACAGAGCTGTTTATTGGACCAATTGCATTATTTATATTAATTTTAACTCCAGGATATATTATTTCACTCGCAACCACATCTCCTGTTTTTCTCGCAGCCAACTTTTTTTCTATATGTTCGATTTTTTTTACTGCCGAATTAAATTCAGCAGATATATTCTTTTTTTCTTCCTTCAATTCTTCAAGTTTTTTAGATTGCGCATCTGAAAATTTTCCTTCAGACTTTAAAGTTACCAATTTTGAAATATCAAGGTCTAATTGCTGTATTCGTTTTTGACATTCAGTTTTTTTTTCGGATAATTTATTAATTTCATCTTTTTCTGTACCGAGCATTCCTACTGTAATTTCAGTAACAGTATACGTTTCAGAACCTATTACTCCTGAAGCTACTTCTTCTCCAGCGCAGGTTACCCCTCCTACTATAAGCCGTTTAAGTTTGCCATTTACTATAACTTTATTTTCAGCGCTTGTTTTACTGTGCATTATAGCATCTGTTACAATTATGCTTCCAGATGAAACCACATTTGAATTTTCAATAAATTTGGCAAAAATATTCCCTTTTGCAGTTATTTTGCCTCCGCTTCTTCCTCTAATGCCATTCCTGACATAAATATTTCCTGTAACTTCAATTTCGGATTTTCCTATATTTTCAGTAACATATAAATCGCCATTGACAAAAAGCTTGACATCATCTGATATGTTCCCGTTTACAATAAGCGTTTCGTCATATTTTTGATGTCCTGAAACCGATGTGATATCTCCGTTAATTTTTTTTATTTTTTCAATTGAAACAGTATTTCCCCACCACGTTATTTGACCTGCTGCTGCTGCATAAAATTGTTTTCCATCAGGAGTAGAAGCAACATTATTACCCGGCTGGTATTGTTCAAGCAGTGTATGATTATCAGAAAAACTGTATACCGAAGCTATCAATTGTCCCTGAACTACTTCTGTCATTTTGAGAAATATTTTAAATACATCTGTGTTTGCAGCATCTTTTTCAGGAGGAACAAGAAAATAAAAAGTCCTGTCTGCATCCTGTTCATCTTCAAAATTAATAATAGAACTTGTTGAAACCTCTTTTTTGCCTGTCAAATTTTCAAGGTCTTTTTCAAGCTCACTGAATTGATCTGATAACTGTTCAAAATGATCTGTGTTTTCAAGAATAATATCGCTTTTTTCCATAATACAATATTGTCCTTAATAAATTTTATAAATTTTATATCGTTAATTAATCATATTCGCCATTTGTCCGGTAGCTTCAAGCACACTGAACCATAATTCACTTTCAGGATCAATTTCTTTTCTGAACGAAGTTGCGGTTTCTATAGGAATATGCACAAAATGATTTTGCTGATAACCTACCACTACATCAGTTTTTCCAGCCATAGCGCAATGTACTGCATTCTGAGCAAGAGTTCCGCAAAATATGCTGTCAGACGGATTTGCAGGCAAACTTCTTATCATATAACTCGGATCAATATATTTTAAAGAAAATTCAAAATTCTGTTCTTTAAAATACTTCGATATTTCCTGTTTTAAAAATAAACCTATATCGCTCAGTTTAACGTTTCCTGAAGCATCATATTCAATTTTAGAATTATTTGAAAGAAGATATTCTTGTCCTGCTCCTTCAGCAACAACAATAACTGTATGCTTTCTTGAAATCAACCGTTCTTTAACTTGTTCAAATAACCCTTTACTTCCAAATAAATCAAATTTAACTTCAGGTATCAAAACAAAATTAACCTCTTTCAATGCCAGAGCCGCATTAGCTGCAATATATCCTGAATGTCTTCCCATGAGTTTAACAAGACCTATTCCATGATATGCGCTCCTTGCTTCAGAATGAGCGGATTTAATAGCTTCAGCAGCTTTTGAAAATGCAGTTTCAAATCCAAAAGTTTTATCCATATAAGCAATATCGTTATCTATTGTTTTAGGTATTCCTACTACTGAAATTTTTAATTTACGTTTTGTTATTTCTTTGTATATAGCGCTTGCACCGCGTAAAGTTCCATCACCGCCTATACAAAATAATATTGATATATTCGACTGAAGAAGATAATCAACTATTTCTTTTTCATCCTGTTTTCCGCGAGATGTTCCAAGTATTGTTCCGCCGAAAGAATGAATTTCACTTACTTTATTCGGGGTAAGTTCAATAGGTTCAAAACCGTTTTTTATATTAAATCCTGCATAACCGTAGGGTATTCCTATAATAGATTTAACTCCGTAAATCCAATATAATTCCATTACAAGCGCCCGTATAACATCATTTAAACCAGGAGCTACTCCTCCGCAAGTTACTATTGCAGCTTTTGTTTGAGGAGGATTGAAATATAAAAATTGTCTTGGCCCGGCTTTTTCAAAACGAGGAGCTTCACCTATATTTCTGAATTGCTTTAATTGTTTATATTCATTATAATAACTTATATATTCATCTTCTTCAACATAATTAACTTTTCTATCGCCATATTTTGTTGATAGTTTTAAAGGAGATTTTATTGTTGATTTTCCTAATGTTTTAATAGTAAAGTTTATTTTTTTCTTAACAGAAGATTTTGCCATAAAGTATTATCCTTAAATTATTATAAAATAATTTCAATAAAACTATAAAATTATATTGATTATAATAACAAAACAAATATGATTTGTCAATAAAATACTTCAAAAGAAACTTTAAAAGAAAAAATTATTGGAATATGTTAATATTTAATAATTTAAAATTTATTTATTTGGCAAATAATATCAGGAATTATCAAACTTGCAGCCGCAATAATTCTGTCTGTAAATACCGTATTTTTTTGATAATTCAATACTTCTGGCAAAACCGTTATTCAGCTTCAGATCTTCCGCTATAAAGCACACTCCATATTTTTCCCCTGCATTTTCACCAATTTCATTTATCATATTTAAATTTTTATGAGGACTTATTGATAAGGTGGTTGCAAACTTTTTTATACCTCTATAATTTGCTGTTTTAGCTGTTAATTCCAATCTAAATTTTATACACTCATAACAACGTTTACCGCCTTCTTTCTCATTTTCGAATCCTTTAACAGCATCTCTCCATTTTTTATTGTCATAATTTCCAAACAGTAAATCAATATCAACATAATCCATCAGTTTATTCATTGCATTGATTCGTTTTTCATATTCTTCTTCAGGTTCAATATTAGGATTATAAAAAAAACCTTCTATATCATATTTCTCATTAAAAAAATTTATACTTTGGGTGGCGCATGGAGCGCAGCATATATGCAATACTAATTTTTCTTTTTTTTCATTCATTATGGATAAATCCTTCACGTTTTAATAATATTTTTTTTCCATTTTTTATTACAATTTTTTTTCCGTCGTCTGTAATTTCTCCGATAACTGTAATTTTTGATTTTATCGTATTTTCAATTTTTTCTATGTTTCCACTATATCCTGTAAAAATGCAATTGTAATCTTCCCCAAAATTTATTAATTTTTCAATTTCATATTTTCCGGTTTCAACAATTTTTTTTGTTTCGTCATGGATAGGGATATCAGAAAAATTAATTATACACCCATTATTGTTTTTTTCAAGCATATACCACAATGAAGAATACAGTCCATCACTGTTATCCATAGACGAACCTGCATTTTCGGATAATATTTTAGCATCTTTTAAAGACAAAATTCCAGGAACCAAAT
>JAGOBX010000416.1 GCA_017999075.1 Candidatus Babelota bacterium
AAAAATCGAGGTTATAGAAGATTTAACTGAAACCGAAAAAGAACTTGAAAAATTAAAAAAAATGGCTGAAGAAGAGGAGGAAGAAGATTTATCCGGAGAAGATTCTATCAGAAGTTATTTGAGGGAAATAGGAAAAATAGATCTGTTATCTCCGAATAATGAAATTGAACTTGCTAAAACAATTGAAAGCGGTCATAAACTAATAAATGATGTTATACTTTCAACATATCTTGCAGCTGATAATTTTATAGAAATAGGAAAATCTGTATTAAAAAGCAATACAAATTTAAAAACTCTTGTAAAAGTCAGGAAAACTGAAAAATTAAGCAAGCGTGATATAAAAAAATGGAAAGACAGAATCAAAGGGGCAATATTGAAACTTCAGAGGTTCAGAAGAGAAGCAATAAAAATTGAGGATTCTCTCGCAAATATTATTAATAGAAAAAAGAAAGATGATGCTATAATAAAAATACGCTGTTATTTGAAAAAAATAAATGATACTCTCATAGAAAATGAAATGAACAGAATGCAGATCAATAAGATAACAGATAAAATAAAAGGGTATGTTGATTTTTATAAGCAGATGAATGATTATTATAAAAACGTTCAGCATACATATAAAAAAACTCCTGATGAATTAGTAAAACTCGAAAGTATTATAGTAAAAGATGCAAAACAGTCTGTTGTTTTTTTGAAAAGTGTCAGGAAAACAAAAGAAACTTCTCTGTCAACGATAAATAATATCAAAAAATTCAATGAGGAATTTGAAAAAATAAGGGATATAATGAAAGTATCTATAGATTCCATGGATTATATTTCTAAGGAAATTACAAAAGGGGAAGATATAATAAAAGAAGCTAAAAATGAAATGGTTTCAGCGAATCTGCGGTTAGTAGTAAGTATTGCTAAAAAATATACAAACCGAGGTTTGAATTTTCTTGATCTTATACAGGAAGGCAATGTTGGACTTATGAAGGCTGTAGAAAAATTCGAACATAAAAAAGGATATAAGTTTTCAACTTATGCAACTTGGTGGATACGCCAGTCTATAACAAGGGCAATTGCAGATCAGTCGAGAACAATAAGGATTCCTGTTCATATGGTTGAACAGATAAATAAAGTTATAAAAACTTCAAGACTGCTTGTTCAGAAACTTAACAGAGAACCTACTCCTGAAGAAATCGCAAGTTATCTTGAATGGACATCGGCTAAAGTTAACGGCATATTAAAAATTGCTCAGGACCCGATTTCTCTTGAAACTCCTATTGGAGAAGAAGAAGAAAGTCATCTTGGAGATTTTATTGAAGATAAATGCGTTGTTTCTCCTGTTCAGTCTGCTACTCAGACTTTACTGCAGGAGCAGCTTTTAAAAGTGTTATCAACTTTATCACCGCGTGAAGAAAAGGTAATAAAGTTAAGATTTGGGATTGAAGATGGTTATGAACGAACTCTTGAAGAAGTTGGAAATATGTTTAATGTAACCCGTGAAAGAATAAGACAGATAGAAGCTAAAGCTCTGAGAAAATTGAGGCATAGAACCAGAGCAAGGTTATTAAAAGATTATATAGATAATTAAGGATAATATTTTCAAATGGCAGTTCTGCCATTTTTTACAAAATTTATATATTGATAGTGTCAATAAGTTAATTTTGTAAAAAGTATATAAATATATTTTGGAAACAGTTCCTTAAGCTGTTATCTGAAAATTGCGTTTTTTCAAAGCATAGAAGAAAAAAGAGGTGATTTATAACAAATATATTTTTATTTTTTGTTTCTGTTTAACAATTCTTGTTGTAGATCGGATATTTCTTTTAATCTTGCAGATTCTTCTTCTTTATTAATTTTAAAAATAATATCTATAACATTACCTTCTTTTATTTTTGAAGGAAGATATTTTTTATCTATTTCTATAGTTTCTGAACTGTCAGGTAATTCTATGACCGCTATATTTTCTTCAATTCTGTCAACTATTACTTGTATTTTTTTTTCCATAAAAACCCACCCCTTCCGAAAAGATTTTTTTAGAAAAATAATGATAAAATAAAATTAAACTTTGGAATTAAAAGCAACTAATTTTGATGGTTGCAATAAATTTATGATAATTCTATTTCATCAAGCAAAGTTTCAAGAGTTTTAATGAATTTATCACGTAAATTATTCAATTTTGCTTCTTTTTCAGGAAATGAAGCATCTTCATCTGAAATTATATCATAATTTTGTATGGCAGTAGCTGATATTTCGGCAAGTTTTTGTATATGTATCATAATTCTTTCATCAAGTTCTCTATGGTAGTTAACTATGACTACAACATTATGGCAATCATTGTTTATTATAATAGGCACCATTAACAATGATTTTAAATTCACTCTCAAATCTGATAATTCGAATTGTTCATTTATCTGATATTCGTTTACATTGTAAATCTGCTGAACCTGTGTTGCGAAATCAAGGATTTTCATACCGTCTTTAAATTTTAATTTTTCAAGTAGTTTGTCATTAATTCCGAGTTCTGCAGGAGAGATCCATTTCTCATCTGAATGCATTGCAACACACCCTGCTTCAGCATCAGTTATTTCATACATATTGTTTAAAATACGGTAAAAAATCGATTCGATAGAAGATTCTTTGAGAAGACTGTTTAAAAATTTTAATATTTTCAGGTTGCTTATATAGTTCATATTCAATTCTCGTTCCGAAGCAAGACGTTTGAAAATTACTATACTGTTAGCAACTTGTTTTAATGTATATTTTAATTTTTCCGTATATTCAGGTTCACTCAGAGGTTTATCATGCAATGTTAAAAAACCAACCATTCTTCCGTCATATTCTATAGGAATTGCATTACTTAATTCTACATATTCATCACCGATTGAAATGTAATTATTATCTCCGGGTGTGAAATCTTTTAATACGCCGAAACCATATAATCTACGTAGAATTTTATTTTCAAAAAGAGAAAAAAGTTTATGTTTTAATTTGATTAAAACAGGGGCTTTTGTATGTTCAATATAAAAATTATTATCATTGTCGTCAAGAAGCAGGATAGTATAAAAATAGCAGTCAAATTCATCGGCAAATAAGATATCGAGTTTTTTAAACAATTCAGCCGCATTTTCCGATTTATAACAAATATTATTGACCATGTCAATAAAAAAATTATCTATTTCGGTAATTAACATAATTAAATCCCTGCTATTTTATCGATTTCTTGGAGATTAACAGAAACTTTTTCGATTAAATATTTTAAAAAATCATCGTTAACATCAAGGTTTCTGCGTACGCTATCCATAAGTTTTGGTTCAAAATTATTTTTTTTACTAAACCCTATTTTTAACATATTGCAAACAAAATTTGATAAGGTGATTATTGAAATTTCACGTGAATTTGATGCTGCTTCATCTGGAATATGGTGGAATTTTATAGCATTTTTTATTATTTCAGGCAATTTCCAGTTTTCAGCTATTTTTTCACCGAGTTCACAGTGGTCAAAACTTGTGAGTTTTTTTTCAAGCTGGCAAATGTTGTTGATTCCTGTTTCAGGAGCGAGAAAAACCTGATCATCACGTGAAATGAATTTCCCTAATATTAATTTTCCTATGTCATGAAGCAATCCGCAAACAAATAATTCTTCAATAATATCATCGCTCATTTTGAATTCTTTTCCTAAAGTTC
>JAGOBX010000016.1 GCA_017999075.1 Candidatus Babelota bacterium
CTATGGGCCATTTCACCGCAAATAGAAATTTCTTTATTAAGATTAATTGCTGTTTGTGTTATTTGATTTAAAGCTCTTAGTACTGAAGGGTGATGATGAGAATATAAATGAGAAACTTTTTCATTTGTCCGGTCCACAGCAATCAGGTATTGTACAAAATCATTTGTTCCTATACTTGCGAAATCAGAAATTTTGAATAATTCTTCTAAAATAAGCATAACAGAAGGAACTTCAATCATAAATCCTATTTCAGGATTATTGTTAAATTTTATATTATTTTCGGCAAGTTCTGACATACATGAAGCTATAATTTTTTTTGATTCTATAAGTTCATCAAGAGAAGACAGCATAGGAAACATTATTTTTATTTTTGAATTATACCCTGCACGAAGTATTGCCTTTATCTGTTGAGAAAATATTTCTTTATATATCAATGAAAATCTTATGGACCTTAATCCTAAAAAAGGATTTTTTTCTTTGCTTGAATTGTGAAAATAAGATAAAAGTTTATCTCCTCCTATATCAAGTGTTCTGAATGTAATTGGTTTTCCAGGCATGTATTCTATTAATTTTTTATAAATAAAAAATTGTTCTTCTTCGGATGGAAATGAATCTCTTATTAAAAATGGGAATTCTGTCCTGTATAACCCCACTCCTTCTGATTGAAGTTGCTTTGCTATATTTATTTCTGATAAAAGGTTTATGTTTGAAAATATATGAATCCTCATCTTGTCTTTAGAAAAAGTTTCAGGAAATACTGGTGTTTGTAAAATATTTTTTTGAGATTTATTTTTTTCTTGAAACAATTTAACTACATCTTTATCAGGGGTTATATAAATATTTCCGATTTCTGCGTCAATGATAATATCGGTATTATCAGGCAGAGTTAATAATTCTTTAGTATTTGAAATAACCATTGGTATTTGCAGTGAAGAAGCTAATATTGAAAGATGGGACATAATTCCTCCTGATATAAGAATTATGCCTTGAACTTTTTCAGACCAAAACTTTATGATATCTGACGGGACAAGTTCGTCTGCTAATATAATTTTTTTAGAATAATTTTGCGAATTTTCTGTTTCTTTCACAAGATTATTCAAAAGACGGTAAATTAAATCTTTTATGTCTGCGATTTTTTCTTTTATAAGTGGATTTTTATTTTTTGAAAATATTTTTATATATTCATTTCCAACGCGTATAATAGCGTTTGAGGCGTTAAAACCCCCATTAATTAAATGTCTCATTTTTCCGGTAAAATTTTTGTCTTTTAAAATCAATAAATGGGCAGTAAATATTAATGAAACTGTATCGTCAAGCATTTTATTGACCTGAAATTGAAGTTCTGTAAGTTGTTTTTCTGTTTCTTCAACGGCATTTTCAAATTTTTTTATATCGTAATAATCTGTAAATTTATTTTCATTCATTAAAATTTCATTAATGTTACGATTAATAAAAATTGATTTTGCATACGCATAACCGCTTGATGCTATATCGCATTTTATAATTTTTAAATTAATAAAATTATTGTATTTGAAATTATTTTTTTGAGAATTTAAGTTTGTTTTTTTTTCTTTATTGTTTATTAAAAGCAATCTTGCAGTATCTATAGTCGCGGCTAATTGTGATGAAATTGCTTTTAAAGAAATAATATCATTTTCATTGAAAATATTTGCTCCTTTCCTTTGAAGGGTTATTATGCCTATATTAGAATTGCCTCTGTATATTGGCGTGGTTAAATATGCTTTGAATTTTTCTTCATTGATTCCTTCTATAGGTTTGAAATAAGAACTTTTTTCTGCGTCTGCTTCACATATAGTTTGTTTAAACTTGAATGCAGCTCCGGCTATCCCTTCGCCGGGTTTAAGTTTTATGTTATTTATTGCGGATACTGATAAACCTTTAGTTGCTTTTAAAATTAATTCATCAGTGTCATCGTTGTATAAATATATTGAACATACATCAGATTGAATATGCTCTGAAATTAAATTTACAATTTTTAACAATAAATTATCAACATCATTGACCCCATCAAATAAATTTGTCAATTCGCTGATATCATAAAGCATTTTTATATGATTGGAAACTATAGGATTCGATGAAATTATTTTTTCCGGAAATGTGTTCATTATTTAAAAAAATATTTTATAAAATTCAGATACTACAAAAAATTATAATAAATATATATATTATAACAGATAATTAATGTTTTTGTCAATTCGCTTTTAAAAAAATATATACTTGTATTTTTTTAAAAGTTTTGTTTGCAGGCTTAAATAAAAAACCCGGAATTTTAAAAAATTCCGGGTAAATAAAATTATTATTTATTTTATTATTTTAGAAATGAGTTGATAAGATTTTGCACTATATCGCCGTGGGCAACAATAAAACCGGCAAATACAACTGAAACCATTGACATTAATTTTAAAAGAATATTTAATGCCGGTCCTGAAGTGTCTTTAAAAGGATCTCCGACTGTATCTCCTATAACAGCTGCTGAGTGATTAGGATTTTTTGAACCGTCAGAAAGTTTTTTTCCTCCAAGATTTCCTTCTTCAATATATTTTTTAGCATTGTCCCATGCGCCGCCTGAGTTATTTAAAAATACAGCTACTGAAAAACCGCACGCCAAACCGCCGGCTAATAATCCCATAACTCCTGGAACTCCGAGAAGCAAACCTGTTGCTACCGGAGCTGCAATGGCAAGCAATGAAGGTACAAGCATTTCTTTCTGAGCGCCTGCTGTGCTTATTTCAACGCATTTAGCATAATCTGGTTCTGTTTTACCTTCCATAATACCTTTCATTTCTCTGAATTGCCTTCTGACTTCTTCAACCATTTTACCTGCTGCTCTGCCAACAGCCTGCATAGTCATAGCGCAGAAAACGAATACCATCATAGCTCCAAGAAAAAGACCAATAAGCAATTTCGGGTTGAATAAGGTTATATCATAATATTTTATCCAGTCCTGCAGATACATTTTTGAAATTTCCATCCCTACCATATTTGCTTTTTGAGCAAGGATATCGCTTGCTTCCAGTGTGGTCCTGCCTGCATGAACAAACGCTATTTTAATTTCTTCAATATAGGCTGCAAGAAGAGCCATTGCTGTTAAAGCAGCTGAACCTATTGCAAATCCTTTTCCTGTAGCAGCAGTTGTATTGCCTAATGCGTCCAACGCGTCTGTTCTTTTGCGGACTTCAGGTTTCTGATGAGTCATTTCCGCATTACCGCCTGCATTATCGGCTATAGGACCGTATGCATCTGTTGCTAAAGTTATTCCTAATGTGGACAACATTCCGACAGAGGCAAAACTTATTCCGTATAATCCGAAATTCATTGCATTAGGTTCTCCGCTGAATCCGCCTGCAAACATATAACTTAATAAAATTGCCACACAAGTAATAATTACAGGCAATCCTGTTGAAAGCATTCCTGTAGCAATCCCTGCGATTATTACTGTTGCCGGGCCTGTTTTTGATTGTTCGGCAATATATTTCGTGGGTTTATATTCTTGGGAAGTATAATATTCTGTAACTTTACCAATTAACCATCCTGCTATTAAACCTGAAATAACTGAAATGAATAATCCGTTGTGCCTTCCTTGAAATGAATCTTTGAAAAGATAAAGAACACCCCAAGAAGCTATTAAAGTTAAAAATGTGCTTGCGTTTATACCTCTGCCTAAAGCTTTAAGCAATTCGCCTTGATTTGCATTTTCTCCGGAACGAACCATATAAATTCCAAGTATAGAAAATATAACTCCGATCCCTGCTATAACCATAGGAGCTATTACTCCGCCCAATCCGTATCCTGCTGCAACGCCAAGCGCTGCAGTGGCAAGAATTGAACCTGCGTATGATTCGTATAAATCAGCGCCCATTCCTGCAACATCTCCGACATTATCTCCGACGTTATCCGCTATAGTAGCTGGATTGCGCGGATCGTCTTCAGGAATACCGGCTTCAACTTTACCTACCAGATCAGCTCCAACATCAGCGGCTTTAGTGAATATTCCTCCTCCGACTCTGGCGAATAAGGCCTGTAAAGAAGCTCCCATTCCAAAAGTGAGCATAGTAGTAGTAATAATAGCTAACTGATCCGGACTTCCCGGAATGAATTTTTTAAGTATAACAAACCATAAGGAAATATCCAGAAGAGCCAATCCTACAACTACAAGTCCCATTACTGCGCCGGAACGGAACGCAACCTGTAATCCTCTGTTTAATGATGCTTTTGCTCCTGCTGCAGTGCGGTTTGAAGCGTATGTAGCTGTCCTCATACCGCAATAACCTGCTAGCCCTGAGAAAAAACCTCCTGTTATGAAGGCAAAAGGAACCCATGTGTTTTGAGTATGAAGAACATATGCCATAATTGAAAAAAGTATAAATACAATAATAAATACTATTGCAACGGTTGTATACTGTCTTTTCAAATATGCCATTGCGCCGCGTTGAACGTATCCTGCGATTTTCTGCATGTTTTCGTCGCCGGGATCTGATTTCTTCATGGTTATAAAGAAAATATAGGCAAAGATCAATGCCAATACAGATCCTAACGGCGCTAATACAAATAAATATTTTAATTCCATTAATATCCTCCTAAAATTTTTATAAAAATTTATAATTATTATACTTTTAAAATTTCTAAAGTCAAGCTTATTTTTTTATATTAAATTGAGGTTTTTATAAATTTAATCTTGTAATTTTTATTGTTTAATTTATATTAAATTCAGAAATCTATAAATTTGTATTTTGGGAATTTATATGATTTGGAACTGAAAATTCAAATAAAATTATTTAGTATTTAAGCGGAATATTATTATGCAAGACGGTTGTTTTATTGTTAACAAACAGGAAGGTTATACATCGTTTGATGTAGTAAATGAAATTAAAAAAAAATTTAAGTTGAAAAAAGCAGGACATACCGGAACCCTTGATGTAATGGCTACTGGAGTGCTTGTGGTATGTATAAATAACGCTACGCGCCTTGTTGAATATTTAATGGAAAATGATAAAGATTATTTTGTTAAATTAAGATTAGGTTATAATTCTGATACCCTTGACAGGACAGGGAATATAGAAAAAACCGGATTACCAGAAAATTTAACGGATATAATAATTAAGAAAACAATATTATCGTTTATTGGAAAACAAGAACAAATTCCGCCTATGTATTCTGCTAAAAAAAAAAATGGAAAACGATTATATTCTCTTGCAAGAAAAGGTATAACAGTAGAACGTGAACCGCAGACAATAAATATAAAGTTTATTCAGATAGAAAAAATTGAAAGAGAAAATGATTATATTGATGTTGATTTTTTTACGACTGTAACTAAAGGCGCGTATATAAGGACATTATGCGATGATATAGCTAAAAAAATGGGAACGTCAGGTATTATGCAGGAGTTGAATAGAACCAGAGTAGGAAAGTTTGAAATTTGTAAATCAAAAAAAATCGCTGAATTATCAGATAATGATTTAATAGATATGGAATCTGTTTCAGATATGCCTTTAATAGAAGTTCCTTTAGCCGCAGTTCCGCGTTTTATGAACGGCAACCGATTGAGTTATATTGAATTGAACAATAATGATTACTCGGAATTTTTAAATAAGACAGTATTGGTAAAAAGTAAAGGCGATATAATTATGGGAGTTGCAAAAATCACCAATAACCAGCAAAGCATAATCGAACCGCAAAAGGTGTTTAAATAAAATATGAAGATTTTTGAAACTCTGAAAAATTTAGAAATTGAAAATAAAACAGCGGTTACAATTGGAGTTTTTGATGGAATTCATCTTGGACATCAGGAATTATTGAAAAAAGTGGTGGAGATATCATTTGCGGCAAAATGTAAACCTGCTGTAATAACTTTTCAAACCAATCCTAAACTGTTGTTTAATAATCACAATAATTTATATTCGGGGCAATTAATATCTTTTCAAAATAAAAAGAAAATGCTGGAAAAAATCGGAATAGAATATTTGATTAATTTTAAAAGTGATGAACCTATATTTGAATATTCAGCCGAGAGTTTTATTTCAGAAATTTTAATTAAAACACTTAAAACAGAATTTATAGTTATAGGCTATGATTTTAGATTCGGTAAAGAAAAAAAAGGAAACAATGAGTTGCTGACTAAATATTTTAAAGAAAATGTTATTAATGTCAAAAAAATTGTTTTAAACGGAAAAACAGTTTCTTCTTCAAATATAAAAAAGTGTTTAATTAATAATAATATAAGTTTTGCCAATCAGATGCTGGGTTATAAATATGGATTTTCAGGTATTGTAAAAAAAGGTAAAAGACTTGGAAGAACCATAGGTTTTCCTACAATAAATATAGACTATCCTGAAAATATTATTCAACTGTCAGGGGTTTATGAAAGTTCTATAATAATCAGAGGCAAATTATATAAAAGCATATCGCATATCGGAGAAATCCCGACATTTAATGAATCCAAAAAAGTTATTGAAACTTTTGTGATGGATTTTAATGAAACAGTTTATGATGAAAAAGTTACTGTGTTTCCTGAAAGGTTTATAAGAAAAATAATAAAATTTAATTCTATTGACGAATTAAAAAAACAAATTATAATAGATGTCAATATAATTAAAAATTAAATGTATATTTAGAGACACTTTGGAGGTGTGATTACTAAAATGGTTTTGACAGTCGATGGAAAAAGAAAGGTGATAACTTCATATCAGAAACATGAAAAAGATACGGGGTCGCCGGAAGTTCAAATAGCTATTCTGACATCAAGAATCAACTATTTGACAGAGCATTTAAAAGCTCATAGCAAGGATTTTCATTCGAGGCGCGGGCTTTTAAAATTAGTTGGTAAACGGAGAAAATTGTTGGATTATTTAAAGAAAAAAAATAACGCAAGTTATCATGAGTTAATATCAAAACTTAATATAAGAAAATAGTTTTAATTAACCCAACACCTATCCCCTCCCACACATAAATTTTATTTAGGAGGTTTATATAATTATGTATAATCCAATTATTGTAGAAAAAGAAATAGCCGGCAAGAAAATTACAATTGAAACCGGCAGAATGGCTAAACAAGCGCATGGGTCAGTATTAATAACCTGTGGAGGAACTTCGGTTTTATCAACAGTATGTTATATGTCAAGCGAAGACGATGCTGTACGTGATTTCTTCCCGTTAACTGTAAATTATATTGAAAAATATTATGCGGCAGGTAAATTTCCCGGGGGGTTTTTAAAACGTGAAGGAAAAGTCTCAGATAGAGAAACTTTAATAGCTCGTTTAACAGACAGGCCGATGAGACCTTTGTTTCCTAAATCATTTAAATCAGAAGTTCAGATAGTTTCGACAGTTATTTCAAGTGACTCGGAAAATTCAGGAGATATTTTATCAATGATAGGTTCTTCCGCGGCAGTGTGTATATCTGAAATTCCGTTTAACGGACCTGTAGGCGCTGTAAAGATAGGAAGAATAAACGGTGAATTTATAATTAATCCGACAGCTGAATTATTGGAAAAAAGCGATTTTGAAATTATTGTTGCCGGAACAAGCGATGCAATAATGATGGTTGAAGGAGTGGCCAAAATAGTTCCTGAAGAAGACCTTGTTGCTGCACTTGAATATGCTCATAAATGTATTAAACTTATAGTTGAAATGCAGAATGAACTGGTTTCAAAATGCGGTAAACCAAAACTTGCGCTTACTGAAACCGCGATCCCAGCTGATTTTGAAAAAGAAGTCAGAGAATTTTTAGGGGCTGGAATGGAACCAGCGCTTTTTATAAAAGCAAAAAAAGAAAGAGCTAAGGCTCTCGGAGAATTGATGAGAGGCGCAAAAGAAAAATTTGCTGATAAGATTGCTGCAGATTCGAATTATAATAAATTTATAATGATACTTTTTGAAGAAATGGAATATGAAATATTGCGTGGAGCAATATTAAATCGAGGGCAACGCGTTGACGGCCGTGGATTAACAGATATACGTCCTATAACCAGTGAAGTTTCTGTATTGAAAAATACCCATGGTTCTGCGTTGTTTACACGCGGTGAAACTCAGAGTTTGGGTATTGTAACTTTAGGAACATCTCAGGATATGCAGAACTTTGATACTATAGAAGGATCAGGCAGCGAACGGTTTACTTTACATTATAATTTCCCTCCGTTTTCAGTAGGAGAAGTAAAAAGAATGGGGTCGCCAGGAAGACGTGAAATCGGTCATGGAAACCTTGCGAAAAGAGCTCTCGAAGGGGTTCTTCCGAGTATAGAAGAATTTCCTTATGCGATTAGAGTAGTTTCTGAAATTCTTGAATCAAACGGTTCATCATCTCAAGCTTCAGTATGTTCAGGATGTTTATGCTTGATGGATGCCGGTGTTCCTATAAAAGCTCCAGTTGCAGGTATTGCAATGGGACTAATTAAAGAAGGGAATAATTATAAAGTTTTGTCAGATATACTTGGAGCTGAAGATCATCTCGGAGATATGGATTTTAAAATTGCCGGAACAGTTGATGGAGTTACTGCAATACAGATGGATATAAAAATTGCAGGATTAACATTTGACATTATGAGGACAGCTTTAACTCAAGCTAAAGCAGGAAGGCTTCATATAATAAATGAAATGAGCAAATGTCTTGCTAAACCTAAACCAGAACTTTCTCCTAATGCTCCGAAAATTACTCAGATGCAGATAGATATTGAAAAAATAAAAGATTTGATTGGCCCCGGAGGTAAAAATATAAGATCAATCACTGAAAAAACAGGTGTTAAAATTGATATACGTGAAGATGGAATGGTCAATATCGCCGGAAGCGATCAACAAAAAGTTCAGGATGCTATAAAACTGATTAAAGGAGCTATAAAAGACGTTGAAATTGGAGCTGTGTATGACGGTATTGCAAAACGTGTTGAAAATTTTGGGGTTTTTGTTGAAATTATGCCCGGATGCGAAGGATTGGTTCATGTATCAGAACTTCAGAATGGTTTTGTAAAAAATGCTGCAGATGTAGTTAAAGTTGGCGATGAAATGAAAGTTCGTCTTCTTGAAATAGACAGGCAGGGGAGATTAAACTTAAGTAAAAAACGGGTATAAATTTTAATCTCTTTTTAATAATAGTTTTTATTTTTCTGAAAAGCTGAAACAGTGTAAATCTGTTTCAGCTTTTTTTATTTTATTCTTATTTCATAATGTTTATGGAATATTCAAAAGGAATTATTTATTAAATAAAAAATATATAAATATATATTGAGTTAATTTAAAAATTAAAGTATAATAATAATTCAATGCAGGCAATTATCAAAAAGTGATATACATTTTATAAAATTTGGAGTTAACGAAAATATGATAAAAAAAATGATATATTTGATTTTTGATAGTGGATTAGATAATCAAATTCTCCAAATATTGAAAAATCTTAATATCACAGGATATACTAAATTAACTAACGTTAAAGGATCAGGAACTTCCGGATTAAAGTTTGGGAATGCAGTTGGTCCAGGGGAAAATAATGTTATTATTACAGTTATTGAAGAAAAGCAAGTTATCCGTTTAAAAACTCAAATCCAGACTTTTAAACGCAACCTTATGGAAAAACAGGGCATCAAACTTTTTATCATTCCTGTAGAGGAGAGCATATAATAAATGTTTTTGTCTAATGTTTCCGTTTCCAGACCGGTAACAATTACAATGGTAATGGCCGCTTTAATGATTGGCGGAATAATAGCATTTATTAATTTGCCGGTAGATCTGCTTCCAAATATTTCTCAGCCAGCTCTACGGATTTATACCAAATATGAAGGTGGTTCTCCAAAAGAAATAGAAGAAGAAATAACTAAACGGTTAGAAGATGAGTTCACAAGCGTAAAACAACTTATTTCTCTTACTTCAGTATCGCGTCCGGAAGAATCTGAAATAACGCTGATATTTGACTGGTCAAAAAAAATAGATATAGCGATAATGGAAACCCAGGAAAAAATAGATTTGGCGGTAAATGATTTGCCTGAAAATGCCGATAAACCGTTGATTGAAAAATTCGATCCTAATTCAAGACCTGTTCTTATATTCAATTGTATTTCAGGATTATCCCAGAAAGATTTTGCTTTTTTACTGAATTATAAAATAAAACCGGAACTTGAACGCTGTGCAGGAGTGGCGAGGGTAAAAGTTATTGGAGCAATGGAACCTGAAATAAATATTCAGGTTGAACCTGAAAAAATTTTTGCACGGAAAATTTCTATTGAAGAAATAAAAAATAAACTTGAATCAGAAAATTTGAATTATCAGGGAGGAAAACTTAAACTCGGCAAATATGATATCATGGTGCGAACAATAGGAGAGTTTAAAAATGCATCTGAATTGAGAAATCTGATAATTAGAAATTCAAATGGAAATGTTGTTTATTTGCGTGATGTTGCTGCAGTAAATGAAAAGTTTAAACCTGTTAATGAATTTATTAATTTAAATGGGGCACCTACTGTTACACTGGAAATATATAAAGAAAGCAGTGGAAATACAATTAAAACAACTCAGACAGTATTAAGTAAAATCAACCAGTTATCAGAAAAGTTCAAACAAGATAAAATTGAATTTTCGGCGATATATAATCAATCTTATTTTATTGATCAATCTATAAAAATGGTTAAAGAAAATGCTATTACAGGAGCATTGCTTGCCATAATAGTTATTTATCTTTTTTTAAGAAGTTTTTCATCGACTCTGATTATCACATCGTGTATGCCTATTTCAATAATAGCTGCGTTCATTTTATTTTATTTTACCGGATTAAGCATAAATCTTTTTTCACTTGCCGGTCTTGCTTTGGCTACAGGCATGGTTGTTGATAATGCCGTAGTAATACTTGAAAATACTTATAGACATATTTCTGAAGGAAGAAATAAGAATATTGCAGCTATTACGGCTACAACTGAAGTTGGTCCTGCTGTAATTTCGTCCACTGCTACTACTCTTGCGGTTTTTATACCTATAATCTTTATTAAAGGTCAAGCAGGAATAATATTCAGAGATTTGTCTCTTGTTATAACCTATACGATGTTGTTTTCTATATTTGTTTCTTTTACGTTTATTCCTATGCTTTCTTCAAGGTTTCTAAGTTTACCCGACAAGACTAAAAAACCTAATTTTATTATAAAATTTCTTGATAAGATAGAATTCAAATTGTATGATTTTTATAAAGTTCTTATAAATTTTGTAACAGGTACTGTTATAAGAAGAATTCTGACTTTAACTGCCGGAATATTTTTGTTTTTTCTTACGGTTTATTTAATTCCTGAAAAAGAATTTTTTCCCAAATCAAATCAGGATACTCTTGAGTTGAAACTATATTTTGATAAAAATATTTCTCTTGAATACACCAAATCATTGTATTCTGATATTGAAAAAAAAATAGTAGGGATAAATGGAGTTAAAACGGTAAACACTAATATAAACCAAGGTTTCACCAAGGTTTTTGTAATACTTAATGATAATAAAAGTTCTGAAAAAATAATAGAAAAAATAAATGATATTTTAAAAAAATCAAAATTGAATGATTTTGTTATAGAAATGAATTCTCCGGTTGAAAATTCATTAGGATTAACGGGGAATGGCGATATTATGATAAAAATTATCGGTCCTGCTGAAAATGAACTTCAGAATATTTCTAATTCTATTCAATCTGAATTATCGAAAATAAAAGGTGTAAGCAAGCATATTTCTTCATTATCAACAGGAATAAAAGAAATAAATGTTGAAATTTTACCTGAGAAAATTTCAGAACTGGGAGTGAGCCTGAAAGAAACAGGAGAAGAATTGAAAAATATTCTTGTTGGAGTAACTACTACTACGATAAGATATGATGAAAGAAGTATAGATATAAGAATTATTGAAAAATCAGGTAATATAAATTCGATTAATGATATATATAAAAAATATATTACAACTAAATCCGGAAATAAGGTTAAATTATCAGACATTGCCCGTATAAAAGTTTTACAGACAAACGATGTTATTTATCATGATAATAAAGTCAAATCTGCGGATATTAAACTATGGGTAAAAGGAGTGCCTCTTGGTGAAATTATAAATAAACTTTCAAATAATTTAAAAAACGGAGTTATTGACAGATTAACTATTCCTGATGGATATGAAATTAAAATCAGCGGTTTATCGCAAACCCTTCTTGAATCTTTTAATGAATTATGGTACAGTTTGGCTTTTGCAATAGTATTTGTGTATATGATAATGGCTGCACAGTTTGAATCATTTATACATCCTGTAACATTGTTAATAAGTGTTCCTCTCGCGCTATTAGGAGCTTTTGCAGGATTAAGATACCTTAATTTGTCTTTATCTATTACTGCGTTAATAGGCGTAATAATACTTGTAGGAGTTGTAGTTAATAATGCTATAATACTTGTAGATTATACAAACATTCTGCGTAAACGCGGAATGGATCGTATTGAAGCAATAAAATTAGCAGGAGTAACAAGAGTCAGACCTATATTAATAACAGCGAGTTCTACAGTTATAGGAATGTTTCCTTTAAGTTTAGGACTTGGACTTGGAGCGGAATTGTATCAAGGATTAGCTGTAGTAAATGTTTGGGGATTGGTACTTTCTACAATATTGACTTTGCTGTATGTTCCGACAATATATTGTCTGTTTGAAGATATTGGGGATTTAATAACTCTTTTAGTATTTAAGATAAAAATGAAATTCGAAAAATTCGAATAAATTTTCTTGACAATTCAAAAACAAAAATTTAAAATAATTTAAAATTATTTGTCAATAATTAATTTATTTTTCCTAAAACCTTGCTTTTTATTGTAAATTTATATAGTTAGGTTTGTTTTAGCAAACTAAATTTTATTCCGGGTGATTAATAATATGAACAAAGTTATTAAAGAGAATATTACCGGTTATTTTTTTATCCTTCCTTTTATGATTGTTTTTGTTGTATTTCTGGGGTGGCCTGTTATATATTCATTCATATTAAGTTTCAAAGAAGCTACAATTCATTCGGACTGGTATAATGTTTTTGAGGATATGAAAAATGTCGGTTTCGACAACTATTCTACTATTTTGAAAGATAAAGAATTTTGGTGGAGTATAATTTCGACTTTTATTTATGCATTTCTTACTATTCCTACAGGGATAATAGCTGCATTATTATTGGCTTTAGTATTAAACAACAAACTCAAGGGAACATCGTTTTTTAGAAGTGCTTTTTTTCTTCCTAATGTTTTGGATTTATTAGTAATAGGCACTATATGGACTTTAATATTCGCTCCTAAATACGGACTGCTTGATTTTATGATGCAAAAAATAGAAATATATTATTTTTCTGAAAATGCCATTTTAAATAATCCATGGACAATACTTCCGGCAATAGCAGTAGCTATGGTACTTAAAGGTATGGGATTTGGAATGATTTTATTTTTGACTTCAATTCAGAATATATCAGAATCAATTTATGAAGCTGCTGATATAGATGGGGCAAATTGGGCGCAAAAAACAATACATATAACAATTCCTTTGGTGAAACCCATTATTCTATTTATGGTTATTACAGGCGTTATAGGATCATTAAATGCGTTTACGGAAATTTATGCTATGACTAACGATACAGGCGGACCTGCCATATCTGTTATGGGAGAATCCGTTAAAGTTGCGAAATTATCAGGATATCATTTGTTTAGAACATTTAAATCAGGATTTTACGGAAAAGCGGCTGCTATATCTTATATTTTGCTGATTATAGCTGCAATAATTTCTATTATTAATGCGAAATTTATAAAAGTGGAAAAATAAAATATTTAATATAGATTATAATAAATTTTTTTCTTAAGGAATCTATTATGAAAAAATTATTGTTATATATTGTTTTATGCATATTGGCAGTCTTAGTTTTATTGCCGCTGTTCTGGATGATTATAACAGCTTTCAAACATCCTGGAGAAGGATTAAAATTTAATTTTTTTCCCAAAACAAAAGTTTTCACTTCGACATTTCTGACATCAAATTTACTGAATGAAAAAGATAAAACTTATGTGGTGTTTCAATATGAGGACAATTCTGCTCAATCTGTAAATATCGCAGGTTCATTTCAGGGTTGGGATCCGCAAAAAAATCCGCTGGAAAATAATGATGGGATATGGACAATAAGAATTAATGATATAAAAGAAGGCGAGTATGAATATAAATTTATAATTAATGGAGAATGGGAAAAAATAGATAATCGTAAAATCAACATCAAACCAGGTAAAAATATAAATGAACCTTTAATTAATGATTCATACTTTGATAATAATAAATTGGTTTTCAGATACAAAAATGAAAAGACGTCTTCCTCAAAGTTAGTTATAAATGATGAAAAAATTGTTGAAATGGTAAAAGATAATGAAGGATATTTTACGGCTACATTGGATAATGATGAATCTATAAAAAAGTATAAATTTGAATATAAACGAGGATTCAAAGAAGCATTCAATTCATTGTATACAACAGCTAATTTTTTAGAGGTTTGGAATAATAAAGATTTTCCATTTGCGAAATTTTTCTGGAACAGCGTTGTTGTTTCCACTCTTGCCGCTGCGTTGACAGCATTGATTTGTACAATGGGAGGATATGCGTTTGCAAAAAAAAATTTTTACGGCCGTGAGAAAATATTTCTTTTATTGATGGCGTCGATGATGATTCCCGGGATGATATTTATGGTGCCGCAATTCGCAATAGTCAGTAAATTCGGATGGATAAATTCTTATGCGGGATTAGTTATACCTCATCTTGCCAATGTTTTTGGTATATTTTTAATACGCCAATATATAAAAACAATTCCTAATTCTTTGTTTGAAGCTGCGACTATTGACGGAGCGTCTGAGATTCAAATTTTTAGAATTATCATTATTCCCTTATCATTACCGATAATAGCGACTTTATTTTTACTTACTTTTCTTGGGCAATGGTCAAATTTTTTATGGCAATTGATAGTCAACACTCCTGATTCGCCTTATAGAACATTGCCGGTTGGTTTAGCTTTGTTCAAAGGTCAATATGCTGTTGATTGGACAAAAATAATGGCAGGAGCTTGTTTTTCTATAGTCCCGATCGCGATTTTATTTTTACTCGCTCAGCGTTTTTTTATTGAAGGAATGACTGGCGGGGCAGTAAAAGAATAAAAATATTATTTCGGAGAAAATATTTTATGAAAAAAACAGTTTTACATATTTTAATTTTATTGATAATAAATGCACTGGTTTTTTCTTGCAGTTCGAATCGCAGCCAGAATGAAAAAGATGGAATTATTACGCTTAAAATTTGGGAAACATACAAAGATGAGCATGATTTATTTGTAAAAATTATAGCTGAATTTGAAAAATATTATTTTGAAAAATATGGCGAGAAAATTAAAATAATTTCTGATAGAGTTCCGTTTGATAATATTATTGAAAATATCAAAACTGCATGTCAGGTGAATACTACTCCTGATATAGCGCGTCTTGATTCCGGTAAAATTCTTGAGCTGGCATATCATAAAGTTTTAGCGCAGCTTGATACATTACCATGTTTTGAAGCTAAATCAATTGAAGAAAAAAAGAAGCATTATTTGCCAGGACCTTTTGAAACAAATATTATAAAAGTTAAAGATTCAAATGGAGAATGGAATGATCATTTATTCGGACTGCCTGAACAGGCGACTTGTGTTGCGTTGATCTGGAATAAAACCATGTTTAAAGAAAAAGCGGACGAATTGAAAAAGGCAGGATTGGATCCTAACCGCGCGCCTGTTGACTGGGATGAAGCTGTGGAATACGGGAAAATATTAACCATTCCTTCGAAAAAACAGTATGGTTTTGCATTTGACAATAATTTATGGTTTGCGTTTCCTTTTTTTAATTTATATGGAGCTGAATTTGTAGGGATTGATAATAATAAAAAATTTTATTGTGCAATTAATTCTCCTCTTGGAGTAGCTGCTTTGCAGAAAAAAATAGATTTATGTTCTAAACAATACAATATTGAAGGGAAGATGACTACTATTGAAGCTGGTTCGTGGAAAGGAGGAATAGGTCCTGATCAAGGATTTATAAATAATAATTTTGCAATGATTATAATGGGTGCATGGTATTTGAAAACTTTTGAAAAAACAGTTAAAGATTTTGGTGTTTCGTTAATACCAAAAGTTTCAAAGAAAGAAGCCGTTGCTTTAGGAATGATTCCTTCCACATCTACGGATGAAGAATATAATAAAAAGATAACGACCGCAACAAATCTTGGCGGAAACAATCTGGTAATTTTTAAATCTTGTGAGCGCCGTGGGGAAAAGTATGTTAAAGCAGCATATGAGTTTATAAATTATTTTACTTCAAAAGAAGTCCAGCTGAGATGGGGTCAGGAATTAAATCAGATACCTGTAAATATTGAAGCTTTTGAAATTTATAAAAATAATCCCAAATTGACTGATCGTGAAAAGGCTTTTGTAGAACAGGTTTTTTATTCAAAACCTTCTCCTAAGGTTCCATTGTCGGAAAAAATGTATGACGTTGCGAATGTGGAAATGGAACAAGCTTTAAATGGTAAAAAAACAGCCAAAGAAGCTCTTGATAAAGTAGTTGAAAAATTAAATAAAGAAGTTTTTTCATTGATGAATGAATAAATTTATAATGAGGCAGGTTTATTATGAAAAAAGGATTTTTGATTTTAACAGCGTTTTTTTTAATTGTAATTCCATCAATTTATGCAGAATCTGAAATTGAGTTCAACAATTCTTCTGCAAACAGCGTGGTTATTGCAGGAGACTGGAATGATTGGGCGGGATCTTCAAAAGGATCCCTTGATTTGAATACCCATAAAATGATAAAAGGAGAAGACGGGAAATGGCGTTATTCTCTTTCAGATGTCAGTCAGGGAATGCATGAATATAAATATATAATTGATGGGAAATGGGAAGAAGGGCCTAATAGAAAAATTAATGTAACTCCTGCTCTTTTATCATCAAAATTATTGAATCAGTCACCTGATATTTTAAAGCTGTCTTCAGGTACTGTATTTGAAATAGAAGCTCCGTCAGCGGGAAAAGTATCTGTGGCAGGAAGTTTCAATGACTGGAATATGAACGCCAATTTTCTTCAGAAAGATGCCGACGGAAAATGGAGAACGCGGTTGAATCTCAAACCCGGAACTTACGAATATAAGTTTTTACAGGACGGGGACTGGGATAAATTAAATAAGGATAATAGAAAGATTACAGTTAATGCCGGAGCAGAATCAGCCTTGCCGCTGCCTGCTTTGAATTCTTATTCTGAACCAGGTACTGTATTTGAAATAGAAGCGCAGTCAGCCGGGAAAGTATCTGTGGCAGGAAGTTTCAATGACTGGAATATGAATGCAAATTTTCTTCAGAAAGATGCCGACGGAAAATGGAGAACGCGTTTGAA
>JAGOBX010000417.1 GCA_017999075.1 Candidatus Babelota bacterium
GTCATGCGGTCATTTTTTTATAATGACACATTTTACAATATATTATAATCTAACCGATTGTCGTTTTTAGTCTGTTGCCGGAAATACAATTTTGATTTCTGTGCCTTGATTAATTTTACTTTTAATCTCGATTTTTCCTTTATTAATTTCAACGAATTCTTTGCATAGGATTAAACCCAAACCTGTTCCGCTTTCGCCGTTAGTTCCTAAAGTCGAATATTTAGAAGAAACATCGAATATTTTTTCGATATGTTCGTTTGATATGCCTACTCCGTTATCAATTATTAATAATATTATTTTATTTTCTTCTTTTAATAACTTAACTTTAATTTCTCCGTTTTTATTTGTGAATTTAATGGCGTTGGATATTAAATTTCTGATTGTGGCATATATCATATTATAATCAATATATAAAATTTCCGAATTTTTAATTTCACAAATTATGTTTATATTTTTTATTTTAGCTTGTTCTTCAGTTAAACTGATGACTTCATAAATTATATCTTTTATATTGTTTTTTTCCGGATTAAATTTTATTTCTCCAGTTTGAATTTGTGCCCAATCAAGAAGATTGTTTAATAATTTAAATCCTTTTTCTGCTGAATTTTTTATGTGTTTTATATATTCTAATTGTTTTGTACCCCCTTTTTGTTTTAAAAATAAATTTTCTAAAATTTCCGTAAACCCTAATATTGGATTAAATGGACTTTTTAAATCATGAGCTATTATTCCGAAAAATTTATTTTTGGTATTGTTTGCGATTTTTAATTCATTAACAATTGTTTCCAATTCTTTTTTTTGTTTAGATATTTTTATATTAGCGTTATTCAAATCATTATAAATTATTTTTATTGGTCTTTCCAGGGTGTTAACTATTATCGAAAGGTAAATCGAATAAAAAGAAAGTATTTTTAATAAATGACCTATAACATTGGTTATACCATAATTGTCAGTATATAAAGTAAACGCAACTTCACTAAAAATAGTTAATATAATTGACAGGATTATTTGTTTGAAAAGTACAAAATCATATTTTTTTCTTTTATTAATAATTATGGCGCATGATGTTAATAAAACAAAACAAATAAAATATTCAATATAAATTTTGAATATTGTTTGACCTTTTCCTTGAATAAAACATTCTGGAAAAGTTTTCCAGTAAAAAATAAATAAAAAATTGATCAGAGTATAAAAAATTAGTATTAAAATAGTATATATATAATATTTTTTATCAAATTTGTTTTTTAACAAAGAAAATATTAAAATTGAAAAACTTTCTAAAACTCTTGCAACCACCCATAATTGATTAGCATAAAAATTATAGTCATTAAAAATATTCATTCCATTATAAGATATGGTATGATAAAAATCTATGATTGCTATAAAAAAATAACATAATCCTAAAAACACCAAAGAATTATATTCCGTGTTTTTTCGAGTATTCCAGCTAACGATGAATATTCCGCCGGCTATTATTATGCTATAAAATTCTGCAATAAGATGAAAATGAAGGTAATTATATCTGCTTAACCAATATAATGCTATGCCAATAATTAAAATTATTGCATATTTAAATGATTTAAAAAAAAAATTCATTTTCTATATACGTCCCACCACCTGGGTCAATACAATTTTTTCATGTTCCTTCAATCCTATTAAACTATGCAATTTATTTCTGTTAACCAAAGACAAAACTACAGTTCCTAAATTTGAAGCTGCACAATACAGATATACATTTTGACTAATAAATCCTGTGTCAACCCATGCGCAGAATTTTTTTGCTTCGTCATTTTTTAAAAATGGGCTATTCATTCTTGTCAGGTCAGCAACATAAATTAAACCCATAGGACATAATTTCATCATTTTTTGAGTTCCTATATGTTCTCTGATATCAATTTCTGTTATTTTAATTAATTGATGTTTTTCTTCGTCATATAAAAAAACTCCGTCTTTTGTGACTGTATATACCCTGATTTCTTGAGAATTACATGCTGACGGGGCGGTTCTTTTACTTTTAACGTTGCCATATTTATTTTTTGTTATACCGCAGGCAGCCCAAAGCAGATTTGATATTTCTTGTTCCGACAAGGAAATATTTTTCCACTTTCTTATTGAGCGCCTTTGTTCAAGGGCTTTCATTAAAGGAAAATCAAGTTCTTTCTGCGGTTTTGGTAAATCAATAATATTTGTCATTTCCATTTTTTTATAAAAAGACATCTGTTGCTCTTCTTTGATAATTTTTCGATTCAGGGAAAACCATGTTGTAAACATCCAGAGAAATTTGAAGTTCTTCATTAGTAGGAACAACAAGAACGGAAACCCTTGAATAATCTTTTGAAATGATTCCTTCATTGGAACCATTTTGAATATTTAATTCTTTGTCAAGAATAACCCCGAGATTTTCAAGTCGGTTGCATATACGTTCTCGCATTTTGACTCCGTATTGACCTATTCCTCCAGTGAAAACCAGAATATCGACTTTAACCATTTCAGCTGCAAAAAAACCAATATATTTTCTCACACGGTAAGCATAAACTTCAAGAGCTTCAATTGCATTTTTATCTTTATTGGCAGCAGCTTCCTCAAGTTTTCTTAAATCATTTGAAATTCCTGATAATCCTAAAAGCCCGCTTTTTTTGTTCAGTATTTTATTAAGTTCTTTTGAAGAATATCCTCGTTCTTCAAGAAAAAAAAGTATTGCCGGATCAATATCTCCTGATCTTGTTCCCATCATTAATCCTTCAAGCGGCGTGAAACCCATTGAGGTGTCAGCAGAATATCCGCTTTCAATAGCTGTAACAGAAGCTCCATTTCCAAGATGACATGATATTACATTGGTATTTTCTGGAGCCCGTTTCATAAGTCCTATTGCGCGCGCAGCTACATATCTGTGACTTGTTCCGTGAAACCCGTATTTTCTAATTTTATATTTTTCATAAAATTCTCTCGGTATCCCGTATAAATAAGCAATAGGAAGTATAGTTTGATGAAAAGCAGTGTCGAACACAGCTACGTGACTTACATCAGGCAAAACTTCTTTTGCTGCCAGTATTCCGGCAAGATTAGGCGGATTGTGCAGAGGAGCTAATTCTGATAATTCGTCGATAGTTTTAATTACGTTTTCATCAATCACTATTGAAGAAGCGTAATACTCTCCTCCGTGAACGACTCTGTGTCCTACAGCTGATACTTCATTAATGTTTTCAATCAAGCCTTTTTCAGAATCTGTTATGGCGTTCAGCATTAATTTTAAAGCTTCATTATGATCAGGGATATGCTGTTTTAATAAATATTCGCCTTTTTCAGAAGTTTGCTTTATAGAACCTTCGGATTCGCCTATACATTCCACAAGTCCTTTGCCCATTGATTCTCTATGAGGCATTTTATAAATTTCATATTTAATAGAAGAACTGCCGCAGTTTATTACAAGGATTTTTCTGGCTATTTTGTCAGGCATAATGCACCTTTTTTAGTATAATCAAGTTTTGTTAAAAAAAATTATTTTTGAGCAGGAATATTTCTAAAATAAAAAAATGATTTATTCATAATAATTTTAATATTATAATTCATTTTTAGAGTAAAGCAAATAAAAAATTTAATTTGTTTGACATTAAATATAATTTTTTTTAGAATGTCAAAAAAATATTTTAATAA
>JAGOBX010000418.1 GCA_017999075.1 Candidatus Babelota bacterium
ATACGGGAATGAATGGAGATCTGCGCATTTGTTTAATTATTTGCTTGAAAATAAAATAATAGATAAAATAAATTAAGGTTTTTATTTCCGGGTTATAAAATATTTATATTTTTTTTATATTATTGACTTAAGTCAAGGTATAAATTTAAACAATCTGATATACTGATCGCATAACTTAAAAAAAAATTGGAATCGGGAGAGATAATTATGACTATAAGAAAAATAATAAATATCAATGAAAGTAAATGTAACGGATGCGGATTGTGCATACCTAATTGTCCTGAAGGAGCTCTTCAGATAATAGATAAAAAAGTCAGGCTGGTGAGCGATTTATTTTGCGATGGATTAGGGGCATGTCTTGGTCATTGCCCTGAAGGAGCAATTTCTATTGAAGAACGTGAGTGCGGAGATTACGACGAGTATAAAGTAATGGAAAATGTTGTAAAGTCAGGTAAGAATGTAATAAAAGCTCATCTAAAACATTTGTTGGAACACAATGAACTGAAATATTATGAACAGGCATTGGAATATTTGAAATTGAAAAATATAGATATTCCTGAAATTGAAACTGTTCAATCTTGCCATTCAGGAGGATGCCCTGGTTCAAAGTCTGTTGATATGAGAAAAAATTCTGATGATAGAAAAAACGTAAATGCAGTGTCTCCGTTGGTTAGATGTAAGTTGAACAACTGGCCGATACAACTAAAACTAATAAATCCTTCGGCAGGTTATTTTAATAATTCAGATATAGTTATATCATCGGATTGCGCTCTTGCAGCATACCCTGATTTTAACGGAAAATTTTTGAAAGATAAAATTCTTATGATATTGTGTCCTAAACTCGATGAAGATATAGAAAGTTATATTGAAAAATTGACAATAATATTTCAAAAGCACAATATAAAGTCAATAACCATAATTAATATGGAGGTTCCGTGCTGCGGAGTAGAGCAAATAGTTTCTCAATCCTTGAGGAATTCAGGAAAAAATATTATATTGAAACAGTATACGATTTCAATTGACGGAGAAATAATTTAAAAAAATAATTATAGATTAGGGGGTTTTATTATGAGTATGTTTTGTTTTCAATGTGAACAGACAGCTGCAGGCAAAGGATGTTCGAAAGTAGGTGTTTGCGGAAAACAGCCTGAAACCGCAGTTTTGCAGGATTTAATTATTTTTCAGTTGAAAGGTATTTCTTTATATGCTTATGAACTTAGAAAAATAGGAATTAAATCAATAGAAGCTGACAGGTTTGCTGTTGAAGCTTTATTTACGACAATAACTAATGTTGATTTTGATAACAATAGGCTTGAAAGTATTATCAGAAAAGGAGATGAAATCAAAAAATCATTAAAAAAACAGTATTTGTCAAATTCAAAAAAAGAAATTGACAATCCGGCAGCTAAATGGGAAGCCCAAGGAAGTTTACAGGATTTAATAAAGTTTGCTGAAACTATAGGTGTTCAGTCAAATGTATTGCAGACTGAATCAGAAGATACTAATTCTCTTAAGCAGATTGTAACTTACGGTCTAAAAGGACTTGCTGCGTATGCTGATCACGCATTAGTTCTTGGATTTGAAGAAGATTCTGTTTATGAATTCATACATTCTGCTTTATCAGAATTGACTCAAAAAAAAGAAGTCAATGAACTTATAGGATTAGTTTTAAAAACTGGCGAAGTAAATTTAAAAGTTATGGAATTACTGGATAAAGCTAATACTGAAACATTCGGACATCCTGAACCAACGCCTGTATTTACAGGTGTTAAAAAAGGTCCGGCAATTTTAGTGAGCGGTCATGATTTGCTTGATTTATATGAATTATTACAGCAGACTGAAGGAAAAGGAATAAATGTTTATACTCACGGAGAAATGCTTCCAGCATTAGCTTATCCGAAATTAAAGAAATTTAAGCATTTAATCGGAAATTATGGATCTGCATGGCAAAACCAAACAAAAGAATTTGATGAATTTGCAGGATCTATTTTAATGACTACAAATTGTATACAAAAACCTAAAGACAGTTACAAAGATAGAATATTTACTACTGGTCTTGTCGCATTTCCTGGGGTTAAACATATTGAAAATAGAAAATCAGGGAGTCAGAAAGATTTTAGCAGTCTTATTAAGAAAGCTATAGAAATAGGCGGATTCAAAGAAGAACAGAATGGACCTTCAGCTATGACAGGATTTGCGAGAAATGCGGTTTTATCAGTTGCTGATAAAATTATTGATGCTGTAAAAGGCGGAGCAATAAAACATTTCTTCCTTGTTGGAGGATGCGATGGGGCAAAACCAGGAAGAAATTATTATACTGAATTTGTGGAAAAAACGCCTAAAGATACAGTTGTTCTTACTCTTGCATGCGGAAAGTTTAGATTCAACAAAATAGATATTGGAAAAATCGGACCATTTCCGAGATTGCTTGATATGGGACAATGTAATGATGCGTATTCTGCTATTAAAGTGGCTGTAGCTCTTGCAGAAGCTTTTAAATGCGGGGTTAATGAACTTCCGTTGTCGCTGGTTTTATCATGGTATGAACAAAAAGCAGTGTGCATTTTACTGACTTTATTGTATCTTGGAATAAAAGATATAAGATTAGGACCATCGCTCCCTGCTTTTGTTTCGCCAAATGTTTTAAAAGTTTTAGTTGATAACTTTAATATTAAGCCGGTTTCAACTCCTGATGAAGATTTGAAGGCTATTTTAGGCGCGTAATAAAATATTTTTAAATATATTTTTTGGAATCAATCATTTGTGTAAAATATAAATGATTGATTCCATTTTGTTTTGGAGGAAATAAAAATGAATTCTCAGCATTTTATTAAAAACATAGAGTTTTCTAAAGTATTGAAATTAGCAGAACTCGTGGATTATGAAGAAGGCAGAGTGGTGAGCAGGACATTGTCTCAGGGAAAACCGATTAGTGTTACTTTGTTTGCTTTTGATAAAGGTGAAGAAATAAGTTCTCACGCTTCTTCAGGCGATGCTATGGTATACATATTGGATGGCAAATCGGAAATCACTATAGCTGATAATAAATATAATCTTCAAAAAGGTGAAACGATAATTATGCCTGCTGGAATACCGCATAGCTTGACTGCTTCGGAAAAATTTAAAATGTTATTAATTGTTGTTTTTAGTTTAACATGAATTTATTTATTATGAGGTAAATTATGGTTAAATATATATCGGATTTGAAAATAAAATATAAGTTGCTGCTTATGTTGATAATTCCTTTGCTGGCAGTATTGTTTTTTTCTGTTGCTTTGATAATTGAAAAATATAATTTATCAAAAGACATGAAGTCCGTCGAAACTCTGGCCGGGCTATCCACAAAATTGAGTGAAGTAATTCATGAATTGCAGAAAGAACGGGGCCGCTCGTCAGGATTTATTGGAAGTAAAGGTGCAAAATTTTCTTCTGAATTGAATGAACAGCGTATCTTATCCGATAAAAAATTAAGTGATTTGAATGAATTTACAAAATCATTCGATCCTCAAAAATTTGGCGGAACATTTGCGGAAAATTTTAATTCCGCCTTTTCTAAATTAAAAGAAATTCAAAGTTATAGAACAAGAATATCATCGTTTTCAATCGAAATAAATGAAGCGCTTGGTTATTACAGTTCTACTATATACGAA
>JAGOBX010000419.1 GCA_017999075.1 Candidatus Babelota bacterium
AACTTCAAAATTCAGCAATAATCTTAATTTAAAAAATTGCAGCCAGAAAGTAAAAGCTATTATAGGAATGGCAGGTCTTCAAAGCAAATTGCTATAATCAAACCTCAATATAGTATTATATTATATTATAAAATAATTTATCAAATTATTTGGGTTCTCCGAAATTCTTCACATCTTATTTGCTTTATTTGTATTAAGATTGCGAGATTTTCTTATCAAAAATCTGAACATGTTTCCCACTAAAATGTAAGATACGAGTTGGTTTTCTACAAAAAAGTATTAAATATTATATTTAAAAAAACAAATCTTATCACTAACAAATTGATAAATATGTAATTAAATTGAATTCTGTTTTCTGTGAAAATAATTTGCGATGATAATTATCCATAAAATTATTTGGGTTAATGTTGTTTTGGAAAAAACAATTAAGAATAATTCTTATATTTATGGAGGCATGTTAATGAGAAAAGTCGTAATCATATTGATATTTTTTTTCTTTATTCAATCATTGAATGTATTTGCTGAGGTTTCAAAAAAAAGTGAATCAAAGATTATTGATAATAACAATATGTCTCAGATTATAATACCTCAATCAAATGAGCCGGTTTATATAACGAGTAGAGCAATAGATACGTTATGGGTTATGCTTAGCGCTTTTCTTGTTTTTTTTATGAATCTTGGTTTTGCAATGGTGGAATCAGGATTATGCAGGTCGAAGAATGCAGTGAATATTCTTACAAAAAATTTTATTGTATTTGCAATAGCATCAATTTCATTTTGGATAGCAGGCTGGGGAGTTATGTTTGGAGACGGAAATAATTATATTGGTTTAACAAATATATTTTTTGCAAATAACGGAATTGATCAAGGGTATTCTTCAATATCGTGGGCAAATGTTCCGTTCTGGGCGAAATTTTTTTTCCAACTTGTATTTGCTGGGACTGCTGCGACAATAGTTTCCGGGGCAGTTGCAGAGCGTATAAAATTTTTAAGTTTCATAGTATTTTCATTTTTTCTTGTAGGTGTGATGTATCCGATAACAGGCCATTGGATATGGGGGGGAGGTTGGTTGCAGTCTATAGGAATGTGGGATTTTGCCGGCTCATCTGTTGTTCATTCTGTAGGAGGCTGGGCTGCACTATCAGGTGTAATAATATTAGGACCGAGAATAGGAAAATATCGTTCGGACGGTTCAGTAAATCCTATTTTTGGTCATAATATGTCAATGGTTACTTTAGGAGGATTGATATTATGGTTTGGCTGGTTTGGTTTTAATCCCGGTTCTACTATGAGTATAGGAGACGGGTCAGTTATAGCGCATATTGCTGTAACAACAAATACAGCAGCGGCAGCAGCAGTATTAAGCGCGACTATAACATCCTGGCTAATGATAGGGAAACCTGATTTATCAATGATAATAAACGGAGCTCTAGCAGGACTTGTGGCAATAACAGCTTCTTGCGCATTTGTGAGTGTTAATTCCTCTTTTATTATAGGGATAATATCAGGGATATTAGTTGTACTTGCAGTTAATTTTTTTGATAAAATGAAATTAGATGATCCGGTTGGAGCATTATCGGTGCATCTTGTTAACGGGATATTTGGAACTATTGCAGTAGGTTTATTTGCGCAGGATAAAATTACAGGAATATCTACAGGGAATGGATTATTTTATGGAGGAGGAATAACTCTGATTAAAGCTCAGACAATAGGCGTTATCTCTGTAGGAATTTTTACTTTTATCATTTCAATAGGAATATGGTATTTTATAAAAAAAATATTCGGGATACGTGTTTCCAGAACAGAAGAAATCGCTGGACTTGATATTGGAGAACACGGAGCAGAAGCATATGCCGGATTTCAGATTATTAATTAAAATTGGAGGAGTATAATGAAATTAATTATAGCAATGATTCAACCTCATAAACTGGAAGATGTTAAACAAGAATTATTCAAATCTGAAATACATAAAATGACAGTCTCTACAGTTCTTGGATGCGGTCAGCAGCGAGGTTATACAGAAACATACAGAGGAGCGATAACTGAAATAAATCTGTTAAAAAAAACAAGACTTGAAATAGCAGTAAATGAAGATTTTGTTCAGCCAACAATAGATGCGATTATACGCGGGGCTAAAACCGGGAATATAGGTGATGGAAAAATATTTGTGATGGATTTAAACAAGTGTGTACGAATAAGAACAGGAGAAGAGGGAAAATCAGCGATAGGGTAATAAAAATAAAATATATTTGGAAAAATTCCCCTTTACTGTATTTGAGATAGAGAGTTTTGAATGTAATTTTATCAATTTTTAGAACAATAAAAAAATTAAATAATTATTATATTATAATATCATAGGATCATTGAAGTTATAAGATTTCCGGCTTTTTTTATTTAATATTTTATTAACGTCTGCCGGTCTTAGAGCATTTTTAATAAAAGGCCTGACAATTTTAATTTTATTTTCTGTAATAATTTCATTTTTTTTTATATCTGCCGCAGCAAATACCGAACGTCTTGCGCATTTTTTTATTGCAGATTCTATTTTAAGTTCATTGATGTTTTTTTTTCCTGAACCCAAAGCAGATATTATTTCGTTAACTTCTGAAACCATTCTTTTAAATTCTTCAGGTTCAGTGGAAATCGGATTATCTATAGTATTTAGTTTTCTGTCTGTTGTAAAATGTTTTTCAAAAACTTTAGCTCCTAAAGCAGCGGCGGCAGCGCATAAATGACACCCTAAAGAATGATCAGAAAATCCAGTAACGCAATTAAATTTTTTTTTAATTACAGGAATAACATTAAGATTTGCGTTTTCAGGTTTTAGAGGATAATTTGAAATGCAATGCAATATAATGAGATTAGGATTAATTTTTTTTATGAAATTAACTGATTTGGAAATTTCTTTGTAATCAGAAAAACCTGTTGATAATATTATGGGTAATCCTGTTTGTGCAGATTTTTCGATCAGCTGCTGATAATCCATATCTCCAGAAGCGATTTTTATAATTTTAACCTTAAGTTTTTCAACAAGAAATTTTAGAGTTTCGCAATCAAAAGGGCTGGAGAATAAATCAATTTTTATGGAATCTGCATATTCTTTTAGAATAAAATGATTATCATAAGATAATTCATTTTGTCTAATTATTTCAAATGCAGGTTCTGACTGAAGGAGCAGTTTTTCCGCTTTGAACGATTGAATTTTAACCGCATCTGCAAAGCTTTCTTTTGCTGCAGCAATCATTTCTTTAGCCAATTGAATGTTATTATTAAAATTAAAACCGACTTCGGCTATAAAAAAAGGAGAAGACTCTAAATTTATAGTTTTATATTTTAATTTTATAATCATAACTTCCCCCAAAAAAAAAAATTGATTTATAAATAAAAAACAATTATAATACAAAAAATTATATAAATATAAATTTAATGGTAAAAAATATGAAAAATAATGAAGATATTATAAATTGTTTGAAAAAAAATATCAACCGGGAAGATATTATATTGCTTGGTCTTCTTCCTGCAAGGCTTTTTACATATATTTCTGCTGCTGACAGTTTGGTTTCAACACTTGAAGCAAAAGAATTTTCAGTGTTTTTAATTAAATTTTTTAATTATTATTATGGTTCTTACAT
>JAGOBX010000420.1 GCA_017999075.1 Candidatus Babelota bacterium
ACATATAATACGCGCCTGAAGGTACGTATGATCTAAATCCGATTTTATCAAGTGTTTCAACAATAATATCCCTATTTTCAGAATAAAACTCAGGTAATTTTTTATAAAATGATTCTGAAATATTTTCCATACAATCAGATACAGCTTTCTGCAAAGGAGCAGGAGCGCATATATAGAACAAATCGTTCAATATGCCTAATTTGCTTATAATTTCTGCGTTTGCGCATAAATAACCAAGTCTCCATCCTGTTATGCTGAACGTTTTTGAAAATCCGCTTATGGTAATTGTTCTTTTTTTTAACCCGTCAATAGAAGCCGGACTTATATGTTTTATTCCGTCAAACGTTATATATTCATAAATTTCGTCTGTTATTATCAATAAATCGTATTTTTCACAGATTTTCCCTATTCGTCTAATTTCAGTTTCAGAAAAAACTTTTCCTGACGGATTAGCTGGAGTATTTATAATAACAGCTTTTGTTTTAGAATTAATTTTAGATTCCAATTCATTATAATCTATGCTCCAATTTTTTTCAGGATCCATGTTTACTGTTATCGGTTTAATACCTAAAGAAAGCATAGTATTATAATGATAACCGTAAAAAGGCTGAAACAATATTATTTCATCGCCAGATTTCATCAATCCAAACAGAGCAAGAAATAACGCGCCGGTAGATCCGCTTGTAACAAGAATTTCGGTTGAGCTGTCATACTCAATATTATTAAACTTTCTATTTTTATTTGCTATGTTCTTACGCAATTCATCTATACCGTCATATCTGGTATAAATATTATATCCTGACCGTACAGCAGAATTAAGTCCATTAATCAGCTCATCGGGAAGATCAAGATCGCATATTCCCTGACTTAAATTAATTCCTTCAGGATGTTTATTGCATTCTATCGACATTCTGCGTATATCGGATTGTTTTAAACTTAAAATATTTTCGTTAAACTTCATGGTTTTCACCAATTTTCAATTACTTTCCTTTAAAAATTCAAATATTTTTTTCCCAATTTCATTTCTGTCAACAGAGATTTTTTCACCCGTTTTTCTTACGCAAATTTCTACTGAATTATTTACAAGAGATTTCTGCCCTACTATAATCTGATATGGTATTCCTATTAAATCCGCATCCTTAAATTTAAAACCAGGACTTACATTTCTATCATCAAATAAAACTTCAACGCCTGCTTTCTTCAGTTCTTCATAAATATCTTTCGCAATCTGAAACTCTTTAGTATCAGGTTTATTCAGTCCAATAACAATTACAGAAAACGGAGCTATTCCCAATGTCCAGATAATTCCTTTATCATCGTAGTTCTGTTCTATTGCAGCAGCAACAATTCTGGTAATTCCTATGCCGTAACATCCCATAATGTAATTTTTTAATTTTCCATCTTCTGCAGTGTATACAGCATTCATTGATTCGGAATATTTTTTCCCAAGTTTAAAAATTTGTCCAACTTCTATTCCTCTATAATCTTCAAGTTCAGCTCCGCATTTAATGCATTTATCTCCTTTATTGGCAAGGCGTATATCATAAAATTTTTCTATTTCAAAATCTCTGTTATAATTAACGTTTACAAAATGAGCATCATTTTCGTTCGCGCCAACTGCAAAATTATTCAAATTTTTCAACGAATTATCTGCGATAATTTTAATATTTTTAAGATTTACCGGACCGGCAAATCCAACAGCACATCCTGTAATTTTTGACACTGTATCCGCATCTGCAAGCTCAATTTCATTAGCATTAATAATTTTCTTCAATTTTATTTCATTTACATCTCTATCACCGCGAATCAGTGCTGCAATCACATTTCCATCAGCTTTATACAATAATGTTTTGACTAATTTGCAAGGTTCTATTCCCAGAAAACCGCTTACTTCCTCTATTGTTTTTTTTCCTGGAGTAAATATTTTTTTTAATTCAGCAGGTTCTTCTTTAACCGGTCTTAAAATAACTGAATCTGCAGTTTCATCAGTGGCTGCATATCCGCATTTGTCATTTGAGCAACTTATGACTCTTGATTCTCCTGAATTTGCCAGCACCATAAATTCGTGTGTATTATCACCGCCTATTGCGCCTGAATCTGCAAGAACCGCTCTAAATTTCAAACCGCATCTTTTAAAAATATTAGAATAAGCATCATACATTTTTTTATAATATTCATCTAAACATTTTTCAGTGGTATGAAATGAATACGCATCTTTCATAACAAACTCTCTGGCGCGCATAACTCCAAATCGAGGTCTCACTTCATCTCTGAACTTTGATTGAATCTGATATAAACAAACAGGCAATTGTCTGTAAGATTTTATTTCATTCGCCACTAATGAAGTAATAACTTCTTCATGCGTCGGTCCAAGCGCATATTCTTTTTCATGACGATCAGTAAACCTCATAAGTTCTTTCCCGTAAACATTCCATCTGCCTGACTGCATCCACAATTCTGCAGGAGTCATAATAGGCATCAACAATTCAATCGCATCAGTTTTATTCATTTCTTCACGGACAATCTGTTCAATTTTTTGTATTACTCTGAAGCATAACGGCAAATAATTATAAATTCCCGGAGCAATTTTTCTTAACATTGCAGCCCGTATCATATATTTATGACTGATTATTTCAGCATCAGCAGGAGTTTCTTTTAAAGTAGGCAATAAATATTTACTTAACAACATATTAAACAACCCTCAAATTCATTATTTTTTTATAATTTTTCAAATTAAACAATCTTTATTTTCATATTTAAAACGAAGTATAGACTAATATTTAAATATGAAAAATGCAATAATTTTTTCACAAGAAATTTTTGTTTGACTTGACTATAACAAAAAAATATGCTATTTTAATTTTCATTAATAAACCTTAAGAAATAAATATTTCTTTAGAAAATACTAATGATAGATTTCAGAAAGGAGTTTTAAATGTCTGATTATAAATTTTCTGCTATAAATATAAATAACGGATTAAAACAAAAAAAATTTTCCGCAAGAGAAATCATTGATGAAACCTATAAAAAAATCGAGAAATACAATCCTTCAATAAATGCATTTTTAACCTTAACAAAAGAAACAGCTTATCAACAGGCAGATAAAGTTGATAAAAAAATAAGTTCCGGAAAATCCATAGGGTTTCTGGAAGGAGTTCCAATTGGAATAAAAGACAATATTTGCATTAAAGACTGCCTGTCGACCTGCGGTTCTAAAATGTTATATAATTTCAAACCTCCATATAATGCCACAGTAATAGAAAAATTAATATCTGAAGGATTAATATTTGTCGGGAAACTAAATATGGACGAATTCGCAATGGGGTCATCAACTGAAACCTCACATTATGGAATAACAAAAAATCCATGGGACTTAAATAAAATACCCGGAGGTTCCTCAGGCGGATCTGCAGCGGCAGTTGCGGCAAGACTGGTTCCATTGTCTCTCGGATCAGATACAGGAGGATCAATACGCCAACCTGCTGCATTATGCGGAGTTTGCGGAATGAAGCCTACATACGGGTCTGTTTCAAGATACGGACTTATAGCATATGCATCTTCTTTAGATCAAATAGGCCCGCTTTCACTAACAGTTGAGGATAACGCATATCTTCTTAAAACGATTGCTGG
>JAGOBX010000421.1 GCA_017999075.1 Candidatus Babelota bacterium
TTATAGTTTTTTTTATTCTTTTTTTTAGAAGATTTTTTTGATTTTTTTTTAGGTTTTTCATCGGAATAAGATTCGTCATTGTCATAATTTTTTCTGCTTCCTTTTTTTTTGACTGTTTTTTTCTCTCCCATGGCGTTACCCTTAAATTCTTTAAAATCATCTTTTGCAGATTTATTGCGTTTTTTGTAGAAATCGCTTTGCTGAAATGATTTATCATAATAGTCAGAACCTTTTCCTAAAACGCTTACATACATCAGATTTTTATAACTGGTATGTTTCGGCCAATATAAAGGAGCAAGTCTGCAATACTCGTTAACATCCTGTTCAAATTCAAACGGCACTGTTTTTTTTATGTCTTCAAAACTTTCGTTCAGTATTTTAAACAGATCAGCTAAAGTCTGGTCTCCTTTTTCAAGGCTTTCTTCTGTAATATCTATAGCTTTTTCTTTGTCGTTTACACTAATTATTTCATAATCATTTCCTTTATCAAAAATTTTATAATATTCTAACTCTCCATATAACGGCTGCCCGTCAACCATTACCAGATTTACATCTTCAATACCAGATTTTAAAACCGATTTATACGGATCATCATCGACTTTTTTTAATATTGTCAAATCTGCGCGCAATCCTTCTTTTATTTGTCCGACAAATTTATCATAACCGCTTATTATAGCCGGGTATTCTGTCATCATAGAAAGAATCTGTTTAGGAGTCAGCAAATTATCAAGTTCTTTGGCATTGTATTCTGCCACAACTTTAGCTTCAAACAAAATATTAGGAGTTCCGGAAGGACCCCAATCAGGAGCAAATGAAATATGCTGCTGCGGAACTCCGTGTTCAAGAGCTCCTTTTATATCCGTGGTTTTGTTATATAACATCAGATTTGACAATGGAGACCAAACAACTTTCATGCCTGATTTTGCTATATCATTCCAGTCGTCTCCTCTCAGTGCAGTAGAGTGTATTCCAATAAATTCTTCACGAATCATATCAAATTCTCTCATACGTTCGAATTCTTCTCTGATTTTATCATCTATTCCTTCACAAAAATGAATTATATATCTTTTAGTTTTTTTTCCTAAAGTTACAAGAACTTTATCTCGTTTTGATTCGGCTTTTTCTTCATTTCCTTTCCACCACATATTTACCGGCATAACTGTTTGGTTAATATGATCAACCCCCAATAAATTACCTTTATTCTCAACGTTGCGTGTTAATCCGTAACTGCCTGCAATTTCTCCGTTATATCCTTGCATCATAGTGGCGCCGCCCATTAATCCTTTTATTTCACCAAATTTTGTAACCTCTGTCTGCATATCTTTGTAATCTTTGCTGAAATAAAAATTCATTTTTTTCCAATCGAAATATCTCGGATCTTTTGGCCAAACATCGCGGTTCGGATATATATCATATGTAGGTTTCCATAAATCAAATGCGTTATAATGAACGTGATTATGCAATTCTATGAATCCTGGATAAATAAAATTTCCGGACAAATCCACAAGCTTATATTTATTCGGTATTGATGAGCCTGAATAATTCATTACTTTAGTTATTTTTCCGACCAGTTTTTCTCCTGTTTTTCCGCCAAGATGTTCGTTTCTATAATCAATTAAAATAACTCCGTCTTCGATAATTTTAGAAGGAGTTACTATAGTTCCTCTCAACGCTACGGATTTAGTCTGAAGAGTTTCTTTTCTTGGATTATTATCTGCAGGTTTTAAAGATTCCATTATTTTTTTATTTACACTGTCTTTCAATTTGAAAAATTCTTCCGCTCCAACGAAATCCTGAGTAATGTCTGTTTTAACGTCTTTTGAATCATAATCCTTGTAATCAGCTTTTGCATCTTTTATTTCTTCATCAGCAGATCCCTGCTGATTTTTATTCAATTTTTCGGTATCAGAATTATTCCCTGATGTGTTAGAACAGCTTAAATATATTGATAAAACAAAAATTATCAATGTCATTAATTTTAATTTATTTTTCATGATTATAGTCAACTCCTTAAAAAATATTAGTCAAAATCTGATTCGTCAATTTTTCCTTTCACACCGGATAAATCATAATCAAAGACCGAGGCATCTATCGGTTTATTGATTTTGAATTCTTTAAACAATATATTAAATTTATATAATTTGTCAACACCGTCAGTAAAAATTTCTGCGGCGATTTGTTTTAAATTCAATGTCTTGTTTTCAAATACAATTTCAATTTTTTCTTTTTTATTGTTGTCTTCAAGAAAAATTAATGATTCGTATTTATGTTTTTCAAAATTTTTTATTTTATATTTTTTTAAAATATCTTTTAATTTATAGTAATCCAAAATAAAATTTTGAAATCTGAACTGTTTTAATTCCTGCTCATTTAATTTTGAAATATTATTTTTAATAAGTATTCCAGCTGTAGAATAATGCACTAAAAAAGTATCTCCGGTTATAATTGTAGTTACTGTCTCAGCTTCATCAATAACAACTTTTTTAATATTGCTTTTGTCTTTCCAATAGGATATATAGAGAGGAACAGGATTATTGTCTTGATCAAACCCGTTAGTTAAAATAGAGGCAAATAATGTATTTATAGTATTGGATTTTTGTTCCAATTTTTTTATAAACTCGGAAATATTATCTGCTGACAGGGGATATGTGCATAACAGAATTATTATGAATAAAGTTAAAATAATACTTTTTTTCAATATTTTTTTTTACCTTTTTAACTGAATATCATCGGACGAACCTATTATAGAATCAGGACCGGCGCTGAACAAAGTATATCCTGAACCATTTTCATTTATATAATATACAAGAGGTGTTCCCCAAGGATCTGATATTGAAGATGTGGCGTCATTTAATGATTGGGGCAATTTACCATTAGCTGTTTCATAATAATCTATTGCGCGCTGAATAGTTTTTATGTCAAAAACAGCCATTGTAGTTTTTGCTGCATCAGCAGTCAAATCAGGACGCATCATAGCAACTTCTAAATTAAGAAAAGGTTTCACTGTCTGAAGTATTTGAGTTGGCTCCATTGGCGGACGACCAGGTCTGACAGTGGTTTTCTGATTTTCTGCAAGTGAAATTTCTTTTCCGGAAGAAGATACTGTTATTTCTCCTTTAATTACATTTATTTCATCAAGATCAGAAGAAGATTCAATGCTGAATTGAGTTCCTCTGACTCCGCACACCGCAGCTTGAGAATTAATTTCAAAATTAGATTTTGTATCTTTGAAAGTATTTAATTTTGCTATTATTTTTCCTGATTTGAGCGTTACACTGACCTGGCTTGACTGTTTAGCTGTTTCAAGTTTTGTCATTTTAATTTCTGTGTTTGGTTTTATACGGATTACATCGTCTTTTCCTACAATTATATCAACCTGTGAATTTTCGTGTACTTTGATTTCATCGTTCTGTGAAATTTCAGATCCTGTTTTAATTGTAATTTTTTTTCCATTTCTTAAGATTTCAGCATTTCCTTTAACTGAAACTTTAGAGCCGGAATTGTTGGAACATCCTGAAATATAAAATAATATTATCAGAACAATAAAAATTGAAATATTTTTTTTCATAAATTCCAAGACCCCTTCAATAAAAATTTTAAAATATTTTTAAAAATATTAATGATATAT
>JAGOBX010000422.1 GCA_017999075.1 Candidatus Babelota bacterium
GCCTATAGACGCACACGTTATGCCTTTTCCTAAACTTGATAATACTCCGCCTGTAACAAAAATTAATTTCATATTTTTCTCCGATAATAAATTACAGCAATTTTTTTAATTTAAAAAAACATAATAATTAAATTTAAAACAATTTTAATTGTAAATACCTGTCAAATTCATAAGATTCACAAATAAACTTTTTATAATAATCAAGTATTTCAAAATCTCCTAAAGTCGCAATGAAATCTACAGCAAGCTGTTCATCTGTCTGTCCAATAAGAGGTACGATATTTTGTTCAATAATACTGTCCGGATATTTACATAAAAATTTATATAATTCAGTTATAATTCGCATTGGTTCTTCTTCTGATTCTCTTACAACGCTGTCAGTATAAACATTTTCAAACATAAAATTTTTAAGCGTTTCTATAGCTTCTAAAACGTCTTCTCTTATCTGTATTTTAGGTTTATTAAAACTTTCATAAATCACAGCCATTATCATATTGTTTAAACGTGCAGCATAATGAGAACCCAATATTTTTATTATTTTTTCAGGAATTTCAGACATATCAATTATTTTTTCAGATAAAGCATCGTCAAGATCATGATTTATATAAGCAATTCTATCAGAAATTCTTACCACCTGAGCCTCAAGAGTTATAGAATTCATAGCATTGGAAAAAATAGGTCCATCACCTTTTGAATGAAATTGTATTCCTTCCAATACTTCTTTTGTCAAATTAAGTCCTTTACCGTCTTTTGCAAGGTGTTCGACTACTCTGACGCTGTGAATGTTATGCTTAAATCCCTGAGGAAAAATTTTATTTAAAGCTTCTTCTCCTGCATGACCAAACGGCGTGTGTCCAAGATCGTGTCCCAAACTTATAGCCTCAACCAAATCTTCGTTAAGTTTTAAAGCTCGCGCTATAGTACGAGCTATCTGACTTACTTCAAGAGTATGAGTAAGTCTTGTTCTCAACACATCTTTTTTAGGAGTTACAAAAACCTGCGTCTTAGATTTTAACCTCCGAAAATAATGAGAATGAAGTATCCTGTCGCGATCGCGTTGAAATCCTGTGCGGAATTCGCTGTTAGGTTCGGAAATTTTTCTGCCTGCAGAACCATAGCTTTTTACGGCAAAATCAGATAAATATTTTTTTTCACGTTCAATAATTTCTTTTTTAAAATCAAACAATTCCGGCATTTTCCTCTCCGTTATTCATATATATTTTAGCCTAAGCAAATCTTCTCTTACTTTTTCTGTAGGAAACCCGACAATATTATCGTAACTTCCAGTATAACTTTCTACTATATCAAAATCAGTAGTATTTCCTGTCACGTTGCTGTGTTCAAAACTTTTCATATCCTGTATGGCATATGCCCCGGCTTTATCCATACAATTTGAATATTTAACATAATAATCCAATTCATTTTCATTTAAATGTTTAATTTTTACAAACGAAATTTCATAGCCTGTCAAACTATGATTTTTTTGCTGGTCAATCAAAGCATACCCTGTTATAACTCTGTGCTCTTTCTTCATTAATTCTAAAATAATATTTTTGGCATCATTTTCATCTTTAGGTTTTCCATAAATTTTATTTTCTAAAACCACTATTGTGTCAGCTGAGATAATCAAATGATTTTTCATGTTTTCTGATAAAATATCTTTTACAGATAATCCTTTCATTAACGCCGCTTTTACAGCAAAATCTTCAGGAGAATTATAATCAGATACATTTTCATCTACATTACTTATTATGATATCAAAATCATCTATAATTTTTTTTAATAATATCTGCCTTCTTGGACTTTGCGATGCAAGTATAAATTTCACATTCCACCTCAATAATATTTTAAAGATAAAAACTGCAAAACATAATATAAGCAATAATGAATTTAATTATTATAAAAAATAAAAAAATTCACAAAATAAAACTCGAACATTTCACTGTATTTTTACTGTATTTTTACTGTATTTTTTTTGATTTTTCATTACATTTTGAATATATTATATCATTTTTATTTTCAAACATTTTTTTATATTTTAAAACAATTCTAAAATTATTTTCTATTTCATATTTTGATATATCAACTAATTTAAGTTTACATAACTTGATTGTTTTTTCCGCAGATTTAAGTTCTTCTTCATATTTATGACTTTTTTGGGATATTATTGAACCTCCCAGTTTTACAAGCGGAACGCTTAGTTTAATAAAATGATCCAGAGCGGCAAGCGCTCTGCCTATAGCAGCATCAAAAACCTCATAATACTGTTTTTGTTTGTGTAAGTTTTCTATTCTGTCGCATACTGTTACACAATTTTTCAATTCCAAACAATTTATAATATAATTAACAAAATCAATTTTTTTTTTTGTTGAATCTACTAATGTAATATTTAAGTCACGGTTTAAAATGGCTAAAAATAATCCTGGAATTCCGTTGCCTGTTCCTAAGTCAATTAATTTTGAAACATCTTCACCTAATGACTTTTCTAATATAATAGTATCTATAACATTCTTCAATGCAAAATCTGAAGGGTCAATTATCCGAGTCAAATTTATTCTATTTTTTTCCTGATATTCAATTAATAAACTGTAGTATTTGCAAAATAATTCTGTTTGCGCATTATTTATTGGTAATTCATATTTTTCAGATAATATATTAATTATATTTCCAAGTTGTGTTTGCATCAATACTTTCCCATAAAAATTAATCAGTTTAATATTTAAAGCTTATCTATTTGTATTCTATTTTTTTCAAACAGTACAGACGTTATTTTATTCTGTTTCGAACATTTAGCGCAATTAGAATTATAACAATTAAATATGTTTGGTTTTTCTATTATTCTGCATTTTACCAATTCAACTAATTCTTTAATATCCATGATACGGCATAATGCTTCGCCAATGATAATTTCTTTATATGAATTTAATGCTCGTATATCGTTTTCAATTTCAAAATATTTTTTACCACAACTGCTTCCCGAATGTTTTGAAGTTATATTTTCAGCAAATATCAAAGGAATACAATTATTGAATTCAACTCCAAGCATTAATAATTTTCCTGATTTATTCATAATTCTTTGAAGGGGAGAAAGTTCGTCCAGTGACTCGTATTTTATCGCATTATTAATAATGAAAACCGCATATTTTCCACTTGAAGCAAATGAATATTTCACATTATTTGATCTTGCAGTCTTATATCTTTTTCTAAATAATTCAGGTAATATTCCGCAGCTTCGATCCACCAATGAACTGCGTGGATGAAAACGTTTTGCAAATGGAGTAAAAGAAGGCATAGCCAGAGTTCCGTTCTTTCCTATAAGTATTAATAAAATATCTATCAAGGCATCTGCTCCATCTTCTATAGAACCAAATGATGAAACCGATGATTGAACAAATAAAGTATCTCCTTGTTTAATTTCTAATTTTTTTAATCCTGAAATTAATTTTAATTTATTAATTTTATATTTTAATATATTGTTTCTCTCTATACGCCAGCACGCTACGCAATAATATTCATTTAATTTGGATATATTGTAACCGTACAATCTGCCGTAACGTATATGTCTTTCACAATAATAATATCTGCATATAGCACACTGATATTCTGCGGTTAATTCGCATACCTGGCA
>JAGOBX010000423.1 GCA_017999075.1 Candidatus Babelota bacterium
AGTTTTCTGTTATGCTCGTTACTCCGCCGCTATGTAAAACTTCCGTGTTTGCATTTAAATTAATATATACCGTATCTATTCCCGTATTATCGCTGAAATCTGCATCAAACGATTTTCCGATATAATTCACTCCTTCAGATTTTATTGTGTAGCTGTCATCATTCACTGTTATTACCGGAGACGTAATATCTTTATAAAAAACAAATGCGTATGAATCAGATACAGCTCCTCCATCATTATTCACCCAAAATCTTAAAGTATTTAATGTGCCATCTGTCAGTAATGTCCAATTCAGAGTATCTCCTGCAGTTGGATAATTAAACATTACTGTTGAATCTGTTAAAGAACTATTTACTATTAAATATCTTTTATCAGAATTGCTGTCGTTCTGATTAATATTCCACCAGATATTATTTAATCCTGATGAATCAGAAAATGTTAAAGATAAATTTAATAAATTAGTGTTAAAATATGAACCTGACGGTTTGGAAGAAGAATTAAATGTAATCAAAGGTATTGAATTATTGACAACATTATAAGTATAATAATTTCCATTATTATTATTACCTGATAATGCCAACAATGTTTTTTCAACATATTGAGTATAGCTATTATATGTATTTGTATCTAAAGTGGTTGATGTTACATAATATTTTACAGCAGTTCCGGCAGTAAATCCTGGAATTACTGCAGTGCAATTCGCTCCTGAAACAGATGCTTCCACAGAATATGTGTTAAGCCAGTTATCTGAAGTATAAACCAGTAATATTTTTTCTTCCGGCGACTTGCTCCCTGATAATGTTATTGTTACTGAAGCAGTTTCATTGCTTCCGATTGTCCCGACGGATGTTACGCTTAAAATCGAAATCGGAGGATTTGACGTTTCCAATACAGCCGCTTTATTTGCGGAAGTATCAAGTTTACATGTATAATACTTCCCCGCTGTTACGCCATTTAAAAGTAATTTATCTCTCGTAACTCCATCGCTATAAATTATGTTTATTACAGAATTTTTCGTTACTGAACTGTCTATATCTGCAGCTGTTGTTCCTCCCCACTGGTAACGCCAGTCATCCGCAGATGTTCCTTTTACAAACTTAAACGAACTGTCTGCAGAAGAAGAAACTCGTATTGTCCTGTATAAACAATTATTCGGCCACGATGTCCCTTGATATATTATAGAATCCGAAGATAACCAGCCGCCTATCAAAGAACCTGTAATTCTTACATAATCCTGCGTATATGTATAATTTGACCCGCTGTTATTATCAAGGTTAATCGTCAGCAAATCCGCATTATTCTGAAAATCAGTTAATGAAACTGTAGATGTTGCAGCATAATATATCACTGTTATTCCTGATTTTTGTTTTGGAATGTCTGTATACCAATTATTTCCCGAGCCCCCTTTCATTCCAACTACAGCTGAACTTCCCCAGTTATCTGTAGTATATCTTATATAAACAGTTTCACCTGAAGATAAATTCGAATTTAACGTAACCGTAATTCTGACGCCTGTATCTGAAAACAAATCTGAAGATCGTTGAACACTGGTTATTGTTACAGGGGAATCAATTGTTTCTAAAACTGCGCCGCTAACATTTCCCCCGTCATTGTCTGCAATAGAAAAAGTATAGTATCGCGTGGCTACTGTATTAATTGTGGTGTTTCCGCCGTTAGACTGAAAAAAAGTTGCAGCAACATTGAAACTAAGGACACCGCCTGTTGACCAATCTATTCCTGTCCAGTTATTCGTATTGGCAATTTTAAAAATCGAAGCTTCACTTACTGCAGCTTGTAAAGTTTTTTTCCAAATTCCTCCGGTTTTTATCATCGAATCAGCGGACCAGCCATTAATGTTTCCGTGATAATACATATTTGATTGACCGGCAAAAATATTATTACAAAATAAAAATATTATAAAACATATAAGGATAAAAAAATATGCTGGTTTATTTTTTAATCTCATTTAATATAATATTATCTAAATTTTCTAAAAAATCAGGGAATATTTATTTTTTATTTTATAACTTTTTCAGTTTCAACATCAAATAAATGTATTTTATCCATATTAAACACCAAATCAACTTCAGCTCCGACTTCAGGTTTTTCATCTTTAAATCTGGTTACAATATTATGTTTTTTAGTGGCAAAATGGCAATAAATTTCCGCTCCCATTGGTTCAACAACTTCTACCATAGCTCTTAATGTGTGATCACTTGATGCCGCTGGAGTAAAAAGCTTATCATAAATATCTTCAGGTCTGATTCCAAGTATAACTTTTTTGCCAACATAATCTTTTTCAAGAATTTTTTTGGTTTTATCCAAAACTTTAAGAGCGCCATTTCCTTCTTCAAGATAAATTGCCCCATTTTTGCTTATTACAGAACATTCCAAAAAATTCATTGATGGGCTTCCTATAAATCCTGCAACAAACTTGTTTGCAGGAAAATGATATAAATTTAAAGGTGTATCGCACTGCTGAATTATTCCGCCATTCATTACTGCAATTCTGTCTCCCATAGTCATAGCTTCAACCTGATCATGAGTTACATATACCATAGTAGCTTGAAGCCGTTTATGAAGTTTGCTTAATTCTGCTCTCATCTGCACTCTGAGTTTTGCATCAAGATTTGATAACGGTTCATCAAATAAAAACACTTTAGGCTGCCTCACTATAGCTCTTCCTACAGCTACGCGTTGCCGCTGACCTCCTGATAATGCCTTAGGTTTCCTGTCGAGTAAATGAGTTAATCCTAATATTTCAGCAGATTCTTTTACCCGCTTGTCTATTTCGGATTTAGGAAACTTTCTCAGTTTCAACCCGAAAGCCATATTTTCGTAAACAGTCATATGAGGATATAATGCATAATTTTGAAATACCATAGCTATATCTCTATCTTTAGGAGGAACATTATTAACTACAGTATCTCCGATATATAATTCTCCGCTTGTTATTTCTTCAAGTCCTGCAATCATTCGCAGAGAAGTTGATTTGCCGCAACCGGAAGGTCCTACAAGTATTAAAAATTCTTTGTCTTTAATTTCCAAACTGATATTTTTTACTACTTGAACCTTATTTTCGTAGGTTTTTGAAATGTTTTTAAAAGTTACGGTTGCCATACAATCCCCCGTTAAATAAATTTGAATTGTTTTAACTAAAAAAATTCATATTATAAAATATATTAAGTTCTTAGTTAACTAAATTTTTATCCTTGGAAAAACAAACTTATATCGCCATTTTTATAATGATAATAAATTATAACTTATACAAAAAAAATGTCAATTTGTTTTTCCCTAAAAAATTTTTATTCAAACAAGTCCGCGATGGATGGTAATTTTATTTATCCAGTATTTTTAATAATTCTTCGGCATTATAATATATCAAAGCAAACGCTTCAGGCAGCAATGATTTGTCTTTCTCAACTTTTTTTAAAAAATTTACGATTTTTCTTTTTTTCATTTCAGTATGTATCCTTGATTCAAAGAGATTTCTCATTTCTTTATATTCGTTTATAAATTTTTTTACCGTTATTTCTTCTTCTATCCAGCCCTCTTCAAATGCGATATTTGTATAGTCGATCAATCTGTTTATTCCGCTATCAAGAGTATCGAACCGTTC
>JAGOBX010000424.1 GCA_017999075.1 Candidatus Babelota bacterium
TAATATTCAAATTAAAATATCGCATATAAATAGCGATAATCAGGAAATAGCGCCTAATACAAAAACAAATATATTACAATCGCCAAAAACAAAAATCAGTAAATTTTATAATACTTTTGAAAGGACTGGATTGCTTGAAACATTAGGATATACAGAAGAACAATTTTCTTATTTGCCGACATCGCGGCAATTAGAAATAAATGAAGCAATAACTAATTTACAAAATGATTTTTGGGGCGAATATGAAAGATTATTAATTCAAGAACAAGATTTTAGTGGCTCTGATAATATTACTATGGCTATGATGATTAAAATATTTGCAGACAATAACGATTATGATAAATCAAAAAGATTGGTATCTAAAATAAGAGAAGAATTAACTACAGCTGGACAATTTATCGAAGCAACTAAATTTTGGAAAAATATGTCTGCTAATATTTTACGAATAGCGGATAAAATTTATGCTGAAGCTCAAAAAAATATGAAGGTTCAAACTAATCTTGTAAATAAACAAACTGACACAATACAGGAAGAAATTTTAAAAATAAATCAAGAACAAATTGAATCTTTAAAAAATGAAATTGATAAATTGACAGAACAATTAACCGGAACGCAAGAGGAATTGGATCGTATAAAAATTGAATATGAAAGTGAAAAAGAAAATAAGAAAAAAATAAAAATTATTCACATAGCCCAAAAAACTATTGATTATTGGGATGAAAAAGAACAAGCGGCGCGAAAACGTATCGAGCAAAGAAAAAAAGGCGAACGTTTAACTTTAAATGCAGGTTTGGCTTCTAATGAATTACAGGATTATGCTATTATTGGAGCGTCTAAAATAGTTAAGTTTGGTGTTAAATTTTCTATTTGGGCTACCGAAATGACAAAAGATTTTGGAAATGAAATAAAACCATTTTTAAAACAAATTTATGATAAATCTAAAGAAGTATTATCTTCTGAAAGTCAAGAAAAAGAAAAAACTACAATTGCTGAAAAATTAAAAAATATTAAACCATCAGATATATTGGCTCGGCGTATTATAAAAGCTGCTTCTGTTAAAAATAAAATAAATCCTACCCAGAAAATGCTTTTAACTCTTTATAAACTTGCAAAAGAACATTTTGAAGAAATTAAAAATGTAAATGATTTAAAAGAGTTCATCGAAATAGCTATCCAAAATAAAGACAAATATTCTGATATTTATTTTCAAGCCAAAAAAGCAATATTAAATGAGTTTGATAATAACGCTGAATTGCAAGTGCAGATTGAAGAAAATTTAAAAGAATATTTTGAATTTGAACCTAATAAATTTTTTCCTGATAAAATGCTTGAAAGTGTTGTTAAAAAAGAAATAAAAAAATTAAATGTTGATTTGAATAAAATTGTAAAACAGCATTATACTAAAATTAATATTTTTAAAAAAACTTTATCAGAAAAATTATTGGCAAATACAATTTTAAATGAGAATGAATCGCAGGAATTTGAAGTATATATTTCTGATAAAATGAATGAATTGACTAAACAAAAAAAAGAACAAATTTTGAAAAAAATGTTTGGTATTTTTTCCGCTAACGAAAAAAACAAAACAGCAATTGAAAAAATTATTGAGTTGAGTAATCTTGGCGCATTTGATAAGCAGGATATATTTGAAATTTTAGCAAAAAGAATAAATTTACCTCATTTAGATAATGAAACAGCTAAAATATTAAAAAATTGGGCGGATAAAATTCAAGTAATGCCAGACGGATTAGATAAAATTCGAGAACAACAAAAACTCTTAAAATTTATTAAAGATAGAATACCTTCAACGCTGCATACTAAAATAACTATGTTTCAAACCTTATCACAATTATTAAATGCTAAAACTGCAATTCGTAATTTTGGCGGCAATAGCGTATATGCTTCACTTGATATATTAACTCGTAATTTTTTAGCGTTGCCAATAGATTCTTTATTAAGTTTAAAAAGTGGAAAAAGAGAAATATCGTTTGGAACTAATGATTATTTGAATTCTTTTGTTGAAGGTTGGAAAAAAGGTATTTATGATAATAAATACGGAATAAATACTATTCGCTCCGAAATTTCTCAAATGATACTTGATAACGCTAAAATGGAATATGAAAATAGAAAAAAAGATGCTGAACAAAAAGGCGAAGATTTTAATGAAATTTTTAATGATTTTCAGGTTTTAAAAGATTTTCAAGAATTATTAAAAGAAATTACCGGAAGCTCGGAGGGTGAAGTTTTAGGACAATATGATATAAAAAGTTCAGTTTTTAATGATAAATTTTTTGGAAGTTTAGAAAAAACTCTTGGTTATTTATTAACTGTTCCTGATCGTGCGTTTTTTACTGCCACTTTTGAATCATCATTAAAAAATCAACTTATTGCAACAAAAAAACAATATGCCGATAAAAATATTATTACTCAAGCATTACTCGAAGCGCTGACAGCCACTTTTCAAGATATAAATATTTTTAGTAAGTTTTTTATTAACTTGCAAAAAGTTCTTAATTTAATTGACCCTGTTTTATGGGTTACTCTTGGTAAAAAAAGATTTGTAGGTGCAGGTGATACAATATTAAAATATCCAAAAACACCGGGCAATTTATTAGCTCGAGCAGTAGATTATTCTCCGTTAGGATTTTTAAAAGCATTTACTTATTTTATAAATTCAAAATATTTTGATAAAAGATATTCGCAGCGCCAACTTTCATTAGATATAGCAAGAGGAATATCAGGCACGGCAATGTGGACGCTTGGTTTATATTTACTTTATTTAGGAATTGCGTCGGGCGGCGATGATGATAATGATAAATTAAATGATTTAAAAACTGCGATAGGAGAAAGAAAATATTCAATAAACACAACAGCTTTATTCCGTTTTTTGTTTTCAGGTTTAAAAAAAGAAGCTGCTAAAACAAGAGACAATGATACTTGGGTAAGTTATGATTGGGTTCAACCATTATCTATTTCTTTCGCTATGGGCGTTGAAACGGCAAAACGCAATAAGGATATTAGTAATGATGATGTTGATTCTGTAACTAAATGGTTTAATTTTACAATTGATTCCGTAGCCGCCGGAATAAATACATTATCAGAACAACCACTTATCAGTAATTTAACTCGAACCGTAGCTTATAATAAAGGTATTGGTGATATTTTAACAAATATTGCTAAAGATATGCCGGCTTCATTTATTCCAACTTTAACATCGCAAATTAGATATTCACTTGATCCGAATTTAAGAAATATGAAAGATGAAAATAAATTTTTTTGGTCGGAAATTTTTAATAAAATTCAAAATAAATTACCCGGATTTTCTAAAAATTTACCTCCGCGTGTAAATGTTTTAGGTAAAGAAATATCTATAAAAGATAATCAATTTGGAACCATTTTAAATATATTAGGTATATTCATAAATCCGGCTATTATAACTGAATATCATCAAGATAAAGGCATTGAATTTATTTTACAAGTTTATGAAAATACTGGAGAATCTGAATATTTACCTAAAAATTACTCACAAGAAAAAGAAATAATGAATCCTTATGCTAAAAAAGATGATAAAAATAAAAAAATTAAATTATCATTTGAAGAATGTAATAAAC
>JAGOBX010000425.1 GCA_017999075.1 Candidatus Babelota bacterium
GAGTATGGACAGGAACCGTTTCTTTAACTAACATTTCAGATCGTATTTCCGTAAAATTTACTGACCGCTTCAACAGGACTTTATATGATTCCATAACTTTAAATTATTATGGAAATCCTGATATCTTAATTAATTATCCTGTGATTTCAGGTTCTGAAATTGATACTATGGTCAGTCAAATTGAGATTAGAGGAACTGTTTTGAGAGCTAATTCAGGAGATAGCGTATTTATATATTCCGGAAATACGCTGAAAAACATTGTATCTTTAACTTCTCCAAATTCTTTATTCTCTGGAACTGTATCCTTAACAAATCAGACTGATTCTGTATTTGCAGTCTTGAAAAATAAACTTGATGCTTACGATACTGATTTTATTGTTGTTAATTATCTTTCTGATCTGTCAGTGAAAATCACTTATCCTGCTGACTATACTGATACCAACATATCTGACGTAACAGTATCAGGGACAAGTTATAACTCTCAAATGAATGATATTGTTGAAGTGTTTGTTAATGGCATTTATAATTCTAAATGCCTAATTCAAAATTTAAACGGTGTTTGGTCTGGCACTTCCAAAATCAATTCGCAAAATGATAGAATTACTGTTAAAATTACAGATAAATTTAATAGAATAAGTTATGACACCATCACAATAAATAATTTTGGAGTTGCTTCTGTAAAAATTTTATCGCCTGTTTCAGAATATGATACTTTATCTAAAAATGTTTCAGTATCAGGAACAACATATAATACTGTGCAAGGAGATACTGTCTGGATTTTTGTTAATCAGATATATCAGGATTCTATAACTTTAGGTGTGAATGGATCCTGGTCGGGAAATATTCAATTGACAGGAATTAGTGATGTTATAACAGCAAGAGTTTACCCTAAATTCAGTTTGAGTTCTGAAGACACTATAGTTTTGAATTATTTGAATAATCCTGTAATCAAAATAATTTCGCCTGAAAATAATTTTGATACTTTAAACCAGATAATTTTAATTTCAGGAACGTCTTCTGATATTAACGGACCTGATACAATTGAATTTTTTGTGAATCAGCAATTGAAATCAATACTTAACTTGAATGCTCTGAATTCCGATTGGTCAGGGACAGTTCAATTATCCGGTTATTATGATAATTTGACTGTTAAATTAACTGATCAGTTCGGAAGATATTGTTTTGACAGCGTTGTAGTATCATTTATAAATGAACCTAAAGTTGAAATAACCTATCCGCATAATGAATTTTACGAAACAATGGTTCACTCAATTACTGTATCAGGAACGACTTGGTTTACAAAATCTGGAGATACCATTTCTGTTTATGTAAACGGTATTTATTCTAATTCAAATTTGATAACTGATGATTCTGGAACATGGTCGATTGGAGATATTGTAATTTCCGGAATTAATGATAGAATAAATGTTAAACTTACTGATAAATTCGGAAGAGTATGTTTCGATACGGTTTATGTAAATTATTATGGTCAGCCATTTGTTAAAATCACTTACCCATCGTCTTATTCTCATGATACTATGATAAATGTTATGACAGTTTCAGGAACTACGTTGAATACTGGAAACAATGATACTGTAGAATTGTTTGTAAATAATATTAAACTTAGCAATTTCAATATTACATCGTTAAATGAAAACTTTTCCGGCACTGTGCTTTTATCAGGAATATCAGATAAACTTGTTTCAAAAATTACCGATAGATTCGGAAGAACTGTTTATGATACCATTACCATAAATTATTTTTCTGAACCTTTTGTAAAAATTTTATTTCCTGTCAATAATTTTGATACTGTTAGTTCAATCATAACTGTTTCTGGCACTACTCTGCATTCTCAGATTAATGATACCGTAAAAATTTATTGCAATAATACTTTCAATTCTCAGATTAATCTTCAGAATGTTCACGGAAATTTTTCTGGAACTGCAAAACTTTCAGGATTGAATGATTCTGTAACTGTTATTTTTACCGACCAATTTAATAGAGAAAAAACTGATACTGTTATAATTAATTATATTGGAGATCTGTTGGCTGTATTGAATTATCCTGTAAATAAAGACACTTATGTCAATAATATAATTGTTTCAGGAACTACTCTCGGCACTGTGTTTGGAGATACAATAGAATTATTCATAAATAATAACTTGAATTATCGTCACGTAATTGATAATTATAATGCATCTTGGTCAGGTTCGGTTAATATATCTAATATTGGAGATTCTTTGCTTATTAAGCTGTATACAGGATTTGGCAGAGTTTATTACGATACTCTTACATTAAATCATTTTGATGCGCCATCTTTAAAAATTACAATTCCTGCAAATAACTCTGAAACTTCTATAACAACTATTACAGTTTTAGGCACCACTGCAAAATCTCATATAAATGATACTGTAAAATTATATGTGAATTCTGTTTTTCAATCAGGTGTAACGCTTGCAGCTTCCAATTCTCAATGGTCAGGAACTGCAAAACTTTCTTCGAGTTATGACAGTATTGTAGCTGAGTTTACAGACAGGTTTAATAGAAAATTTTATGATACTATATCTATAAATTATTTAATGTACGCTCCGAAAATTCAAGTTTTGAATCCTTTGAATAACGTTGAAACATCTGTTAAAGTTATTTATGTTTCTGGAACATCAGCTTACACTTTAAAAAATGATAAAATATACATTTATGTTAACAATATCATTCAGTCGTCAAAAACTTTGACTGAAAATAACGGATTATGGTCAGGAACAGCTTCGATTACTGATATTAATGATACCTTGACCGTAAAAGTAGAAAATGTCGCAGGCAGAATTGATATACATAACCTGACAGCAAGTTTTATTGAAGTTGATTCAAATAATTCGTATTTGTCGATTCAAAACGGCATTAATACTGCCGGTGATACTGGCATATATAAAATTCATTTTCAGTCAAAAACAGGTAAAAACCTTTCTGCACGCAGTTATTTAATAAATTCTGATTTGAGTTCAGGAACAGGGTATTTTAAATATTCCGGAATCACCGATAATTTCGGAGATGATACTATTTATTTCTATAATACTAAATCAGGAACTATAAATGTTACTTCGGTTTTATCTCTTATTCAATCAGGTATTACTTCAAAAATTTATTCCAAACCTTCTGTTCCTTCAGTTATGAACAGTTATTTTTCCGGAGAAAATCAGGGTTTTGGGGACGGTTCAGATATAACTGATGTAGAATTTAATATTATTGATTCTTATGGCAATGCAGTTCCTGACAGAATTGTTCAATTTAATGTTTCAGGAGAAACAGGAAATATATCAGTTGTTTATAGTAATAATATTTCCGATAAAAACGGTAAAATATATTTTGGATTGAAAAGTTCTGCTCCTTGTTCGGTAATTTTGTCAGTGAAGGATATTACTGCTGTTAACTTTGATTATTCGAATACTCAATCTGTTTTGTTTAAGGAAGGTCTTCCTGCAAAAATATATAATGTCGGAAATAAAAATCTAAATCCCGGCGATTCTAATGTCTTAATCCTTGATTTTGAAGTTTCTACTTCGTTTGACAATGATATACTTAATAAAATTATCGTAACCGCTGATAATTCCG
>JAGOBX010000426.1 GCA_017999075.1 Candidatus Babelota bacterium
ACAATGAATTGATTGTTGAACTTGCACTGTCAGCAGGAGCAGATATTTTATTGATGCCTGAAAAATTTGAACAATATTTTGAAATTATAAAAAACAAAATCTTTTCGGCAGAAAATTCGAAAATCAATAATACCGGGATAAAAGAAAATGTTTGCAAATCCATTAAAAAAATTTTATCTTTGAAAAAAATAATTTTTTCAAAATGATATTTCTGATATTATTGAGGAGATTTTAATATGATAAAAAAATTTTTCTTTATAACAATATTTTTTGTTTTATTTTTTTTGATTTCTTGTTCGGGAAATAAATCAAGTGAAAAACCTATAGTGATAAAATTTTGGATTAATCCTTGGATTATAACTCCTCCTGATCATGATACAACTAAACCTGTTACAAATTCGGATTTCCCGGAATGGATTTCAAAACAATTTATGTTAAAATATCCTGAAGTTAAAGTAGAATATGTTATAGTTTCAAACCGTGAACTTAAACAAAAAATCAGTTCTGCAATTGCGGCAGGGACGCCTCCTGATATTTTTAAGTATTATGATTTGAAATTTGTAAAGGCTGGAATTATTGAACCTATCGATGATTATATCAATGAAACAGATAAAAATGATTTTATCAAGCAATCTCTTGAATTCGGAGAATATAATGGAAAACATTATCTCTGGCCGTGGCATTATGGAACTAATGGAATGGGTGCTTCAATGCTGCTGTACAAGGAAAGGTTTGTAGAAGCAGGCATTGATATAGATAAAATAATTAAAAACGGATGGACAATGTCTGAATTTCTTGGAATTTTAAAAAAAATCTCTGAATTTTCAGATAAAACCGATACTGTAGAAAAAAAATATGCTATTGCGTTTTCTGCAAAAGATGAATTGAATATACTTGCATTTATATATAATTTTGGAGGAAGGTTATTTAATGATGCTGAAGATAAAATTATTCTGAATTCTCCAGAAACAATAAATGCATTAAAATTTTTAAAGGATCTTGTTGTAAAATATAAAGTATGTGTACCTGGAGTTGAAGCTATGGATTTTTATGATATTGTGTCTTTATTTCACAATCATAAAACTGCGATATGTTTTGGAGGTCCTTATGAAATAGGTAGAATAAAAAGAAATTTTGAAGAAGGAAAAATGAAAGAAACATTTACTCCTGTTATTGTCCCGTTTCCTAGAGTTGAAGGGATTAATCCTTCTGCGCATACTACAACAGGAGGGTTTATTGTCTTTAAACAAGAAAATAAAAAGAAAAAGAAATATGTCATGGAATTAGCAAAGTTTATCACCTCGCAGGAGAATATTAAATATCTTGAAACAATAAATTACATAACATCGCGTAAATCAGTAAACCGGGATTTATTTAATGAAAATCCTATTGTTTCACAAGTTCAAACTTATTCTGGAATATTGGAGAATTATGGCAAATCTTTGACAGGTTCCGAAAAAGTCAGGTATTCTGAACTTAAAAAATATATAATAACTTTATTTGAAACGGTTTTTCACGGAAAAAAAAGCGTTGAAGAATCGTTGGATGAATTTGACAATAATATTAAAAATATTAATTTTTCAGAATAAGAATGGGAAAAGTTTTAAATAAAGAAACGTCTGTTTCAAATAAAGTGAATAGTCTTATTAAAGAAGATTATTTTTTAAAAAAATATTTGATACCTTTAGAATTGGTTTTATTTATTATTTTATTCGGAATAAGTTTTTACGAACCTGCTTATTTTGCAATTTGTATTATTTTGATAGTTGTTTTAGCAGGGCAAATGTTAAAGTTAAAAACCAATCCGGCCGAAATAATAAAAATGAGTTTTGCTCAAAAAGGTGAAAATGAAGTTGCTAAAAGTCTTGAGGTGTATCTCCCGCAAAAAGATTATATAATAAATGATATTTTAATAGAAAGCTGCGGAAATAAAGCGCAGATAGATCATTTGGTAATTAATGAAAATGGACTATTTGTAATAGAAACAAAAAATTATATAGGAGAAATATCAGGAGATGCTAAAGACGATAAAGTTAAACAAACTAAAATCAATGGAACGCATAAATTTGTAACTAATCCAGTTTTACAGAATAGAAGACATTGTGATGTTTTAAAACAATTTTTAAAAAATAATAATATTTCTGTTGATGAAAAAAATATTATATCTGTTATAATAATGGGCGAAATGAAAATTGTATGGAATATTACTAATAATGATGCATTTATCGGACTAATATGGCAAGCGGCAGATTATATAAAAAAATATGAATCTGAAAATAAATTAACCACTGAAACAATACAAAAAATTATAAAAGCGGTTTTGCCGTAATATTGATTTAAATTTTTTGTTTTTAAAAAACGTTACAGCATTTTTCCTGCTGATGCAGCAACCAGATTTCATCATCAAAATATTCTTTATAATTTTCAGTAAGTTCTTCGCCTTCTTTTATATCTCGAGCTGCATAAGTATATGATTTTTTTAAATCCCAGTTTATTTTAGTTAATTCAGGAGTGTTTGTTAACACATTCGGATGTTCGGAATGATTCATGAATTTCATAATATCCTTATGTAAAATCCAAATATTATTTTCGCGATAAGAAAATTTTAATAGTTCATTCCGTTTTTTGATTGTAGATTTCTTTAGTAAATTTTGCCATTCTTGTTCAGAATACATATTAACTGTATCATCATCGTGTTCCCATATTTTTTTGCCTTTAGGAATAAATTCTCCTGCAAAAATTCCTTTTCCATCCAATTTAGAATAATCAAGATAAACTTTTACTAAAAACATGATGTTTAATATATAAAAAAAATACAAACTGTCAATTAATAAATTGCAATAAGTGAATTAAATCACAAAAAATAATATATGATATTGATTTATTCATTTTTCAGGATATAATAATTATGTTGTGTTATAGGCAATGTTATTATTTGAAATTATTGAAAAAATTTATAATTTATATTGTGTAAATGAATTATCAATTTAAATGTAAAATTTGCGGGAAGTGCTGCAAAGTATATAAAATTATTATAAATATAGTTGATGCTTTAAAATTGTTTGACATATTGAATGTAAAGTTTAATGAAACTTTTATTTTGGTGAATAAAAATGAGATTGCAGGAGGAAAAGAATTTTTATACGATTGTTTTGATATTAATAATAATAAATATTTTCTTGCAATAATAAGCGATCAGATAAACGGATGTGTTTTTCAAAAACAGAACAAATGTTCGATTCAGGATATTAAACCGTCAGTGTGTTACTTTTATCCTCTGAATTATAGTTATGAAAATGATTCGTTTACAGTTTTTAAACATGAAATTTGTTCCGGTATTTTTGACGGAGAATTCAGTGAATGGAAAAATATATCTGAAAAGTTTGAAGAATATGAAAAAAATTGCGAATGGCATAATGAAATCGTGGCATTCTGGAATAAATACTATGGACAAAAATCCGATTATAAGGATTTTATAATATTTTTTTATGAATCTTTATACCCTATTTATTTGAAAAAAAAATTAAATAAGGTTATATAAAATTATTCCTGCTGCCACAGCTACGTTTAAAGAATTTTTTTTCCCTAACATTTGAATGG
>JAGOBX010000427.1 GCA_017999075.1 Candidatus Babelota bacterium
TTATGATGCTTATACCTCCATTTTCTTTGCGAAATTTTTTTTAGTTCTCGATGTTATACTTACTGTTACATGTTTGTTAATTTAATTGAGCTTTTTCAAAAAAATTATTTATAATTGTATTTTATTAAGTATTCATATAAAATAATTATAAAAATATTATTCAAAAAATAATTGAGTTAAAATATATTTTTATTGATAAAAAAAAATAAATGATCATTTAATTGTATAAGTTTGGCAGGTTTGAATAAATGTTATGTGTAAATATCGGAAATTCTAATATAGGTATTGCTTATTTAAATATAATTGAACAATACAGTCAAAATTCTACACAAAAATATTCTTTGAAAAATGGCAGCGAACAATCTTTTTCTTATAATATTGATTACGAATTTAAAATAAAAACCAGTTTAGAAAAAAATGCCAGGGATTATTTTGAATTGATTAATAAAAATATAAAAGAATTGTCTAATAAAAAAAAAATTGAAAATTGCCCTGTAAGTATAAGCTCTGTTGTTCCTGCCATTGATGGAATTATATGCGAAGTGTTTGAAAAGTATTTTAAAATTAAACCTTATTTTATACGCTATCACAATAATTTAAAATTAAAACAAAGGATTTTAATAAGAAATCCCGAGAAAATAGGGATTGACAGAATAGCAAATGCTGAATATTGCGTTGAACATTTCGGCGATAATAAAAATTTAATAATCATAGATTCAGGAACTGCAACAACAATTGACGTAATAAAATGCGGAGATTTTATAGGCGGTGTAATAGCTCCGGGCATATCTGCTATGAATAAATCTTTAATTGAATGTTGCGCTAAATTATATGAAACAGATTTAACTGTTATTCCTGAAAAAATAGTGGGAAACGAAACTTCTGAAAGCATCCAATCTGGAATTATTCACGGATTTGGATCAATGATAGAAGGGTTGCTGGAAAAAATTAAGACTGAACAGAAATTTGATGATTGCATAATAATTTGTTCAGGAGGCAATGCGGAAATCATTAAACAATTAGTGAATTCCGTTAATATTATATTAGATGAAAAAATTACTTACAAAGGAATAAGGATAATATATGAAAAAAATAAGCAATACCTATAAATTGTTGTTGTTTTTAATACTGGTTTTTTTATTTTTTGAATTGTCATCTATAAATAGTTTTTCTGCTGACACTGGAATAGTAATCAGGACAAAACAGAGTTTTTTGTCGTTAATACATAAAAAATATAAGCAAAAAAAATATGATGAAATAATTGAAATTATGAATGAATACAAAAATGAATATTTTTCCGGTTCTGAGCAGGAATACAGAATTTTATTTGAATCATATTTAAATACCTTTAAATATCAGGAATTAATTGATGAATACAATTCTATGTCTGAAGTTTTCTCTAAAAATAAAGAATTTGACGGTTTATTGCAAGAAGCTAAAGCAGGATTGAAACAGCAGACGTATTTGGCTCAGGTAGAAAAAATTAAAAATATTTTTTATAAAGCCGAATCATTTTATTCCGGAGGCAATCTGGAGGAAGCTGAAAAATTGTATAGGCACTCGCTTGAAGTATTGCCTTCTGCTAATATATATGAAATAGGAAGAAGCAGGGAAAGATTAAAACAGATTGAATCAGATATTTTAAAACGTAAAATTAATTTATTGAAAGAAGAAGCTGACAACTCAACAGATAATGAAAAATTGGGAAATATTCTTCAAATTTATTATAAAGAATACAGGTTGCGTTATAAAAATATTAATTCAACTGAAACAAAATATTTTTTCGATAAATTGATTGAATATCTGAAAAACATAAATATTGATGAATTAAATAAAAATTATGATTTATATCAAAAATATTTGACCGGTGAAGAACAGATTGGAATTAAGATTATTGTTGCCGAAAGATTTCTTGCTAAAGGGAAAACAAATGACAGCGGAAAATATATTGAAGATTTGAAAAAACAAATGAAACCCAATGACAAAAAACTGAATCAGTTAATTAGTAAGCATAACAGTAGTTTAATTTGGAAAACAATAAAAATAATTTTTTCTTCATTAATAATTATAATAACTCTTCTACTAATAATATTTAGGAAAAAAACTGTTTACTATATATTGCTTTTGAAAATGAAATATTTTGAAAGCTCTGAAGATACAGATAATCTGATAAAAATTTATAGAAGTATATCAAATTATAAAAAAAATGATAATATTATAGGAAAATTATTGAGATTGTCTTTAAATAAAAAAACTTCAGAACATGAAATAATAAGCATATATGAAAAATTAAACGATTTAAATGAATTGAATATTGAACAGATAATTCAGATTTTAAAAATTTTGATAAAAAACAACAAAGTTTCAGAATCAAAAGAACTTGTTAAGTTTGCTAAAAAAAATTACCAGAATGAGAATAACCTTTTTGATATATTGACTTGCGAATTTGAAATTTTTACAATACTTAACGATAGCGAACATAAAATTAAAATTCTTGAAGAACTATTAAAAATAAAATTTGAATCTGATTATGTTAAACAGGCAATACTTATTTACTGTAGTAAAAAAGAATTTAAAAATGCGTATAAATTTTTAAGAATATGGCTGAAGCATCAGCCTAATATGATAAAAAAAATTATTGAATTTGTGGAAAAAATTTTAGAAAAATATGATAATAATGTAAAACTTTTTGATTTTCTTGGAATATTATACAGAAAAATAGGAGAAACTGATAAGGCCATTGATATTTATGAAAAATTGTTAGAAAAACATAAGTCGAAACTTCCGGTATATTCTGTTTTATTTGACTTATACCAGAAAAAAAATGATATGGAAAAATCTATTATTGCAGGAGAAGAAGTTGTAAAGATGCGCATTGACAATTTTGAAGACAAAATAGTGCTTTCTCAATTGTATTATAAAACCGGAAAAATTGAAAATGCCGTTGAATTGCTTGCAGAATTAATTTTACACGATGCCAATAATCTTAGAGTTAATAATTTGTTGACAAATATAGCCAATTATTACAGTTCACATGATATGATTGAAAAATCTATAAAAATATTTGAATTGCTTATTTCAAATACGAACATAGAAATAACTCCTGCCAGAATAGAACTTGGAAAATTGTATATAAAAATTAATCAGCCGGATAATGCAATATCTTCATTACAAAAAATCCAGACCGGAGAAAAAGGTAACATTTACATAAGCCAGCTTCTGATGGCTCAGGCATTAACAATGAAAACTGATTATCAGCTTGCTATTGAAATACTGAATAAAATAGATGAAAATGATATCTCTATAAATTCTGAAACTAAAAAATTTGTATGTTATAGTAAAGCTTATTGTTATGAAATTTTGAAAGAATACGAATTGGCAAAAAAATATTATCAGATTGTAATATTGCAAGATATAAGTTATAAAGATGCAAATATCAGGTATACTGATTTACTGAATAATAATATATGATTTTATTTGAATTTGATGATTTTTCTTTTTCAAAGTTGCAAATATTCTGTCGCAGTCTGATATAATTTTACTGTTTTTAATTCGATTTTTTTAATATAAAAAAAAAATAAAATATTTATTG
>JAGOBX010000428.1 GCA_017999075.1 Candidatus Babelota bacterium
GATATTTTCTGATTCAATAGCTGAACAAAATTTGTTTCCATATTCTGTAAAAGTCAGAATGATTTTTCCGATTCAGGACAACAATAATATGAATGAACAAAATAAAAATAATCATCAGGTTTTATTTTATTCATTAGAACGCTTTTTTTGTTTATAGAAATAGTATTCCAGCCCATATGAGGAACAATAAGTTTTGGGTCATCAAAACGTTTTACTTTTCCTTTAAGAATTTTTAAACCTTTTACTTCCGGACTTTCGGAACTTTCTTCAAACAATAACTGCATTCCTATGCAGATTCCCAGAAAATACTTTCCTTTTTTTATATATTCGCGTAGGGCTTCTGTTAAATTTAATTTGTTTAAATTATCCATTGCCGAACCGAAAGCGCTGACTCCAGGTAAAACAAGTTTTTCGCTTTTCAATACTTGTTCTGGGGTATTGATTGATTCTGTATCTGCGCCTATATATTGAAAAGCTTTTATTACGCTACCGATATTGCCAATGTTATAATCAACTATTGAAATTTTCATTACCTGTTTCCGTAAAACTAATTTTTATTTGTTTAATAATTGAATAAGATTTTGCGTTGAATTTTTTAATAATTCGCCGTTTTCTGTTAATTCATTGCTTTTTGCCAGGACTTTGTCAGATATTTCTTTCAATTTGTCTGTTATTGAAACTATACTTGAAACAACAGACGATTGTTCCTTGACTGAATCTGATATGTCAATTATGGAATCGTTTGTCTCTGTTATTGATGAACTTATTTGTTTAAATGCATGAGTCGATTTTTCGGTTAGTTCAACCCCTTTTTGCAGTAGGGTGATTCCGTTTTTCATTGAATTGGAAGATATTTCGCTTTGTGTCTTTATGGTATCTACAAGCATTGAAATTTCTTTAACTGATTTTTGAGTTTGTTCTGAAAGTTTGTTAACCTCATCAGCAACAACTGCGAATCCTCGGCCTGATTCTCCTGCTCGCGCAGCTTCAATGGCAGCATTTAAAGCAAGCAGAGATGTTTTTTCGCTGATGCTTGTTATTATATTTACTATATTGCTTATTTTTCTGCTGCTTTCATTAAGTTCCTGAAGCTGAGCTGCGGTTTTTTTCATAGCATCATTGATTTCTTCCATACTTTGGAATAATTCAGATATAACTTTACAACCATCTTCAACAGTAGAATTAACTATTTGTGAATTAGATTTTCCTTTATCGCAGTTATTCGCTATGTGTTGAATTGAAGAAGAAAATTCTGTTAAAGCAGTGTTTACATCATTAACTAAAAAAGATTCTTCGCTGCTCATTTTTCCATAATCATTTGAGATAACCGAAATTGAATTTGTTACGGTTTGAAGATTTTGTGAAGCATTTTCCACTTGTTTAATTATTTTTTCGAGATTGGATATGAGTTTCTTCAGATTTACAGTCATTATTGCAAAATTTTCCCCCAATTCGCCTGGAAGCTTTATTTCTAAAACAGAATTATTTAAATCCCCCTTTGCTAATGCTGAAGCTTGTTTTGAAATGTTTTGTAAAGTTATAACCACATCGGAAAAAGCTGAGCCAAGAGTTCCTTTATGCTCTACAGTTAATTTTTTATCATTGATATTTCCGCTTGAAATTATTTTTGCTTGTTCTGCTAAAGCGCGTAAATTTTTTATCATTTCAGAAAATGCTGAACTTAAAGAACCGGTTGCGTCAATTGTTAGTTTGTTATTTTCAAGATCATCTTTAGCTATTATTTTTGCCTGTTCTGCAAGTAACCTTAATTTAATAACCATTTGAGAAAAAGCGCTTCCGAGAGAACCTGTAATATCAGTTTTTAAATTTGAATTATATAAATCGTCGTTAGCTATTAATCTCGCTTGAACTGCGAGGTTTTTAAGTTTTTCAATCATTATACTGAATGATTCCCCTAAATCTCCTTTGATTTTTTCATTTAATTTCTCATTATCTAAAGAATCTTCAGCTATAAGCCGGGCTTGAACTAATATTTTATTCAGCCCATCAAGCATTTTGTTGAATGCAATAGATATTTTTCCTGTCTCATCATTTGATTTTACAGTTACTTTTTCAAGTTTTAACTTTCCGTCAGCAATATCATTTAAAAGAATTGTTATACTGTTTAATGGTTTGGCAAGAAATTTTTTCATTAAAAAAAATATTATTGCAGCCATTAATATGATTGCGGCTAAAGATAAAATAAATATAGTTATCAGCGCTGCATTAACCTTATCTTTAACCATCCGGTCGATTTGCTGTTTTGTATTTGATAATTTTATGTTTTGATCTTCTATGGATTTTTTTATATAATAATCATAAAAACCAATATAAATATATCCTACTTTTTCGCCTGTCCCGTTTATAAGAAGTTTTTCAAATTTTACTAGAGAATATTTTTTAGTTAATTCCGGCTGAAGTTCTTTCATTGTCATTCCCTGTGTAAATATTTGTGAGACAAATTCGTTTTTTTCGTTTAAAAACGATGTTAGCGGGGTACCAGCCATATCAGTTACATATGCGTATAAGATTTCTTTATTATTGTTGCATGCAACCTCCATGTATCTGTTTAATGCTGTAAAATCAAATGTGTTGAATGCTTCCAATGCATTTGTTGTTATGAATTCAAGGAGACTGGATATGTTTGCTTTTGCATTTTTTGAGAGAGTGTTGTTTGCTTCATTGCTGATTTCCTGAAGAGTAGAACTGTAAATCATTCCTTGAGATTTTACTATCATATTCTGCTGCACTACAAGATAAAAAACAAATCCTGCTATTAGTATAACGAAAAGAGGAATAATAAAAAACATTAATTTAAATGACAAATTCAAATTTTTAAAAAAACGCGACATATATTTTATACCCTCATTTATTTTTATTTATTAAAATTAACAGAATAATTTAATTTGATACATTATCCAAAATAAAATCTAATCGCAGCATTCCTGCTGTGCGCCAGATGTAGTTATTTCAATTTCATCAGAATATGAACTCTCATTTTTCATTCTGTCAACTGCTGAAATTCTGATTTTATACTTATTTCCTGAATGCAGTCCTGATAACGTGCATTCTGTGTTTTTTATTAAATTATCGTCTTTATTATATTTTTTCCAGCTGCTTCCTTTATGAGTATAATAAAGATTATATCCGGATAAATCATCTTCATTGTTTTGATTCCATCTCAATTCGATTCTGTTTGCATCCACTGATACCGCTTCTAACCCGGACGGTTGAGCAGGCTCTTCATAGTCGAAAATTTCAGATTGATTTATTACCACCCCGTCTTTTATTAATTTTATAATTACAGGTTTTTTCAGTCTGACTTTTACTTTCCCTTTAAATTTTCCTTTTGAAGAGTTGACTTTTTCGTCATTCACAAAAATTTCGCAATCAGGATTTATCTTGCCTTCGATTTGAAAATAATCAAAGCTGTCAATGAAATAATCGGAAATTTCAATTTCCTGAACAGGGTTAGGGTTATCGCTGTAGTCGACAGTTTCATTTGATTTTACTGCAGGATTAAGGTTTAAATCAACTGGTTCATTGCTTTTGTTTATTAAATTTTTAGTATGATTGCAGGCAGGCAAT
>JAGOBX010000429.1 GCA_017999075.1 Candidatus Babelota bacterium
GCGTTATATAATTCCATAGGTAAAAAAATTACGATTGAATCGGAGGCAAAATAAAATGGAAAAAATAATATTTTGGGGAATAATATTTTTATTAGGAATTACAGGGTGTTCAAAAAACGAAAAATTTTCGAGTGAAAAAATAAATGATTCTGACAAAAAAAATATATCAAGTCAGAAACCTGATGAAATGGGAAAAACCATTCCTGTAAGAACTGCTGTTATTGAAAAAGAAAAAATTTCGGAGGCAATTGAGCTGCAGGGAAATGCATCAGCGAAAGAATACGCTGTAGTTCCGGCAAGATTAGACGGAATAATTGAAAAATTGTATGTTGACGAAGGAATGAAAGTAGTAAAAGGAGAAACCAGGCTTTTTAAAATTGAGGCTGAAAACCTTGAAAATAATTTAAAAATTCAGCAGCATTCGCTTGGAGTTGCAGAATCGGCACTTGAAGAAAGCAAAGCTAATTTTGAACGGGTAAAAGCAGACAATCATAAAACCGCGATTGATTATGAACGGGCGAAAAGGCTTATTGAAAAAAATGTAATTACTCAGGATATTTTTGAACAGCAGGAATCGAGGTATAAGCAGTCAAACGCAATGTTAAAACATGCTGAAGCTTTAATTAAACTTTCTGAAGAGTCGGTTAAGCAGGCCGCAGCGTCGTTGGAAATAGCGCGTAAAAAATTAAAAGATTCAGAAGTTACTGCTCCTGCAAGCGGTTATATAAGCAAGCGTTTTATTGAAGAAGGTGAAATGGCGAAATTCGGCGCACCTGTATTCAGGATAGATAATACGGATATTATAGAATTATCGGCGTATCTTCCGGCAGAATATTATGCTAAAATAATTTCTAATAAAACCAGAATGGATGCAGAAGTTAACGGAATAAAATTAAAAAATCAAGTTGTTTCATATAAAAGTCCTGTATTAAATGAAAATTTTAGAACGTTTGAGATTAAAAGTTTGATAAAAAATATTGGTAATTCGATTTTTCCAGGGAGCATGGCAATTATAAAAGTTTATGTTGATGAAGAAAAAGAAGCGTTTACAATTCCGAAATCTGCAATCATAAAAAAAAATAATAAGAATTATGTATATGCAATTAAAGATAATTGTTCAGTTTTGATAGAAATTAATACAGGATCTGAATCAAATGGTAAAATAGAAATATACGGAGCAGAAATTCGTAATGGAATGAAAATAATCATTGAAGGACAATCTTTTGTTAAAAACGGCAGCCAGGTAAATTCTTTATAATAAATAATTAATAAATCAAAATCATACAAAAAAATATACAGAGATTATGACAGGTTATTAGATACGGAGGCAAAATATGTTTTTATCGGATATTTCGGTCAGACGGCCAATAGCAATGTTGTGTTTAATAATAGGTTTGACATTACTTGGTTTAAACGCATACAGAAAAATCGGAGTAGAACTTTTTCCGCAAATGGATGTTCCGTATATAACTGTTACAGTCATATATCCTGGAGCAAGTCCTGAACAGCTGGAAGTTGATGTGGCAAAAAAAATTGAGAATCAGGTCGTTTCAATTGCAGGGCTGAAACATGTGACATCTTCATGCATGGAGAATGTCTGCAATATTCTGCTTGAATTTGAAATGGGAATTAATGTTGATGTGGCTGCTACTGATGTACGAGAAAAAATAGATTTGATAAAAAAAGATTTGCCTGAGGAAGCGGAAGATCCTATAATAGTAAAATTCGATGTGAATTCAAAACCTGTTGTAAACCTGGCGTTGACCGGAACCCAATCAGTGGAAGACCTTTACGATTATGCAGACAACAAACTGCGCGATAAAATTTCTGTAATAAGCGGAGTAGCTGATGTTACTCTTGTCGGAGGTTCTGAAAATGAAATTCATGTTTTGATTGACAGAGATAAAATTGCAGCCCGTGGTTTAACAAGTTTAAATGTTGTCAATGCTATAAGTTCGGGAATTAAAACAATACCTGCCGGAAGAATTAAAGATTACGATATAGAATATTCAGTAGAGTTTCGCGGAGAATATGATGAAATTTCGGAAATAGGGAATTTTGAAATTGCAAATAATGCAGGTCAAAGATGTTATATAAACAATATCGGAAAGATTCAAAAAACTTCAGGCGAACAGCGACAAAAGACATTTGTTAACGGTGAATCTGCGATAGGTATAAAAGTTGTAAAAAAGTCAGACGCCAATTCAGTCAGGGTAGTTAATGATGTGCGCAGAGCGATAGAAAAAATTAAAAATGAATTGCCGGAAGGAATGAAAATAAATTGGGTTAATGATGACGGAAGATTTATCGAATCTTCTCTGGACAGTGCGTGGAGCGATGTTTTTCAAGGTATTTTATTGACGGCATTAATTTTATTTTTCTTTTTATATAATATACGTTCGCTTATAATTGTATGTATTTCAATGCCGCTGACAATAATAATCGGTTTATTCATTATGAAAATGTGCGGTTACACATTAAATATTTCAACATTGCTTGCCATAGGCATGTCAGTAGGGATTCTTGTTACTAATTCAATTGTTGTTTTAGAATCTATTGTTAAAAATTTTGAAATAACGGGTAATGCAAAGAGAGCTGCAATTGAAGGTTCGAGTAAAGTTGGGTTGGCAGTAATTGCAAGCGTAGGAACTAATTTGGTTGTTTTGATTCCTATTGCTATGATGGGAGGAATTATAGCTTCATTTCTTAGGCCTCTTGCACTGACAATGGCTATAATGACTGTAATTTCTTTATTTATATCATTTACGCTTACGCCTCTGTTAGCTTCATTGATTTTGAGACCAAAACAGAAAAATTCAAAATCAATTATTTTAAAAATGGAAAAATTATGGAATTTCTGGTTTGAAAAAGTTATAGATGTTTACCGTTCTTTTCTTGTTATAAGCTTAAAACGTAAATTTATTATAATAATAATTTTATTTTTAACAATTTTATTTATTTTTCATTCGATGAAAAATTTCGGGGGACTTGGTTTTTCTTTTGTATCAGAATCGGATATGGGCCAATTAACGGTCAAACTTGAGTTTCCAACTTATTATAACATAAATCAGACTGAATTAAGAGTAAAGGAAATTGAAAGCAGAATAAATGATATTCCGGAATTAAAATCTGTTTTTACCACAATAGGAAAGGTTGATGGTATAATCGGTCAATCATCTGAAGGTGTATATTTAGCTCAGATTATACTGGTGTTTACAGATAAAGATAAACGTAAATTGACTTTAGACGATATTCAAAATATATTAAGGCCTAAATTAACCAATATTCCCGATTGTATTATTTCTGTAAATGTTCCGAGCCCGGTAGGAGGAAGCGGTTCGGAACTGGAACTTGAATTTTCAGGTGAAGATTTGAAAATGATTGATGATTTTGCAGTAAAACTCAAAGAACATCTTGATAATGAATCAGGTTTTAAGGATATAGATGTTTCAGTCCGTCAGGGAAAACCGAAATTGAGAATTATACCAAACAGGGCAGTATTATCTGATTTGAAGATTGCGCCTGTTAATTTTGGTCTTTCGTTGAGAGGAAATTTAGAAGGTATTA
>JAGOBX010000430.1 GCA_017999075.1 Candidatus Babelota bacterium
TACATAAAACATCAATCGTTAAACGGCGACATTTTAACGCCGTTTCCTACATAAAACATCAATCGTTAAACGGCGACATTTTAACGCCGTTTCCTACATAAAACATCAATCGTTAAACGGCGACATTGCCCTCAATTTTTCAATAATATCAGGCATAGTTCTGATAACTTCATCGACTTCTTCTTCTACATTATATCTTGATAAACTAAAACGTATTGACCCGTGAGCATATTCATACGGAACAGACATTGCCATCAAAACATGAGATGGTTCCAATGACCCTGTAGTGCAAGCTGAACCTGATGATGCACAAATCTGTTTTTCGTTCATATACAGTAGTATAGCTTCACCTTCTACATTTTTGAAACTTATGTTTACTGTATTTGGCAACCTGTTTTCAATATCTCCATTTATTTTTACAAGCTTAATCTTTTCAATTAATCCTGACTCTAATTTATCACGCAGCCGTTTAACTTCTGAATTTTCATATTTAATATGTTTTCCGGCAAGTTCAGCAGCTTTTCCAAGACCAATTATTGATGCTACATTTTCTGTTCCTGCCCTTAATCCATTTTCTTGATGTCCGCCGATCATAAAAGGTTTAAAAAGTGTTTTTTTCTTCAAATACAAAACTCCAACACCTTTTGGTGCGTGGAGTTTATGTCCCGATAATGACAGCATATCAATATTGCTTTTTTTTAAATCAATCTCTATTTTCCCTACAGTCTGAACAGCATCAGTATGAAGCAAGGAACCTTTTGATTTTACTATCTCCGCGATTTTCAAAACAGGAAAAACAGTTCCAGTCTCATTATTAGCCCACATAATACTTACTATCGCAGTATCCTGATTTATTGATTTTTCAAGTTCGTCTAAATTCAATCTGCCCTTTTCATCAACATTTAAAAAAGTTATTTTATAACCACGCTGCATTAAATATTTGCAATAATTTAATACAGCAGGATGCTCAACTTTAGTGGTTACTATATGTTTCTTTTCAGGATATGATAATAAAACAGAATTTATCGCAGTATTATCCGATTCTGTTCCACAACTTGTTATGATTATTTCATCTTCTGAATCAGCGCCCAATAATCCTGCTATTTTTTCTTTTGCTGTTTTAAGTTTTTTTGCAACATTACCTCCAAACGAATGGGCGCTCGAAGGATTTCCATAATATTCAGAAAAATACGGAAGTATTTCCTGTAAAACTTCCGGCGCTACTTTAGTTGTTGCATTATTATCAAAATAAATATTTTTACTCAAATTTATCTAACCTCTTTTACCTGTATTTTTTCATCTACCCTTGATTTTAAAGTTTCTTCAACAAAAGATTTTATAGTCATAGTGGCCATCGGACAACCTGAACATGAACCTTTTAATTTTACAGATGCCACATTGTCAGCAAAATCAATCAATTCTATATCTCCGCCGTCATTCTGCAATCCTGGTCTTATTTCATTTTCAATCACACTTTTAAGTTTTTCAATTTTTTCTAAATTCGTCATTTTTTTTTCTCCTTCAATTCTATAAGCTTTATTAATAATTTCTAAAATATCAGGTTTGCACTTTCCGCAAGCTCCACCCGCTTTTGTATAATTTATAACTTCTTCAACAGTTTTCAAATTATGTTCTCTAACTGCTTTTTCAATTTTAAAATTAGTTATTTTAAAACAATGACAAACGACAATTTCACCAGGAGCCAATTTTTCATCCAGATCTTCTTTGTAGTATATTTTCAATGCCTTTTCAATAGCTTCCTGTGCCATTACAGAACAGTGTATTTTAGCAGGAGGCAATCCGCCAAGCAAATCCACGATGTCCTGATTTGAAATTTTTTTTACTTCATCAAGATTTTTACCTTTAATTAAATCAGTTAATACAGAAGACGATGCAATAGCGCTGCCACATCCGTAAGTTTGAAATTTAACATCTGCTATAGTATCATTTTCTATTTTTAAAAATAATTTCAATGCATCTCCGCAAGCTGCACTTCCCACTTCTACAACAACATTGGCATCATCAAGTTTACCGACATTATGCGGATTAAGAAAATGTTCTTTAACTTTTTCAGAATATTCCCACATTAAAAATCAATCTCCTTATACGAAACTCTTAAAAATTCCGGCATTTTTTCCCAACTATAAATATTAACAGCGACATAATATTTTTTATTTTCAAAATGCTGTTACATTAAAACACATTTTTTTTCAAATTATTATACGCTCATAATTTATTTTGTCAAGGAATTTTTCAGTAAAATCTTAATAAAAACCATGTAAAATAATGTATTCCATAAAATTATAAGAAGTCATGGAATTCAAAAATAAATATTACAGTATAAAATAACGATTAATTGGTTTTATTTCTTATTTTTCAGGATTTTTGAGGGGATGTCCCGGCTGTATGTAATCCGGTAATTTTTTTATCCACTCCTGATTTCCGGTTCCATACATAAACAAAATCGGCATCCATGCGCGTTTTGCCCATTCTTCTTCAGAATGACCGGCATTCAAATCACGAACCCATATTAAATTTTTCTTAAATTCAAATCCTTTTTTCTGCAATACTTCAAGCATAACATCGCATCCCGGCTGAAGTTTCTGTTCAAGTCCTATACCTCCATTATCAATATAAATTTTCAAAGGAAGTTTAGGCCAATCTGATTTTTTTAATTCATCCCAGTTAATCCAGAACGCGGGAGAAAAACATCCTGCCATCGAATAAATTTCAGGATAATGCCAAATAAGAAGAAACGATGCGATTCCACCCATTGAAGAACCCATAACACTGGTGTGTTCCCTGCCGGAAAGTGTTCTATAATTCGAATCAATAAAAGGCTTTAAAACATTGACCATAAAATTTTGATATAATCTTCCTTTTTCCCCATCAGAATATTCTTCAGAACGGTCAGCAGTACAATAATTGCCAACCACTATAATTTCTTTAATTTTATTCTGATTAATCAAATCGGTAACAGTTTCATCTATCTGCCAATCTATTCCGTGAGTGGAAGTAGCAGGATCAAAAACCTGCTGTCCATCATGCATATACATTACAGGATACCTTTTATCAGTATTTTTTTCATAACTTTCAGGAAGCCACACAAGAACATCCCGAGGTAAAATGCCGGGAGATGCCATAGCCGAATGAAGAACAATTTTCCCTGTAATTTGACCTTGCACTTTTTTTTTAGCATTTTTAATTTCGTCTTTCCATTTAGGAACTTCTATAAAAATTTCAGTATCTGATTCTGCGGTAAATTCATAATTGCGTCTTATTGTATTATCATAATCAAGCGCTTCATTATCCCAATTTCCTCTTGTAATTTTATATTCAGCAGATTCACCTTTTTCAAATTCAATAATTTTCACCCATAAACCGTCATTCTGTTTTTCAAATTCCACTAAGCCAGGCTGCCAGTTCCCAAGATGCATATGACTTCCTGCTATACTTATTTTTTTTTTCATCAGGCAAACTCAACGGTTTAACTATAAATTTTATTTTTACAGCTTCAAGTTCAATATTAAACAAAAACAAAAAGAATAAAATTATAACAACATTTT
>JAGOBX010000017.1 GCA_017999075.1 Candidatus Babelota bacterium
ATTATTACATATATTCTTAAATAATATTAAAATTAATGTATCTGTAAATTTGTGCATTTTTTTAATTCAATTTGTTTTTTCTTGTCAATATAATTCAGGAGGCAAAAAATTATGTCAATAAAATTAAAAATATTGATTGTTGACGATGAACAGGCAGTCCAATTATATTTTAAAAAGTTATTAAGTGAGGAAGGTTATGAAGTAGATTTCGCATCAAACATTGACGAAGCAGTAGCAAAAGTAAAAGCCGAAACATTTCATATAATATTTCTTGATTTAATTATGCCCGGAAAAAATGGGGAACAAGGTTTAGTTGAACTTAAACGCCATAACCCTGAAGCTTCAATAGTAGTTATAACAGGATATCCATCTGTAGAAAGCGCTATCGAAACCCTGAAAAACGGGGCAGAAGATTACATAAAAAAACCATTTGACAATGAAAATATAAAAAATTTAATAAACAGGATAGTAAGAAAACATAATCTGCTTTCTGACGTAGACGAATTCATTTCTGAAACAGTTGGAACAAGACTTAAATCTTTAAGAAAAACACAAAAAATGACTTTAAAAGATTTATCAGATAAAATCGGGCTATCTATAAGTTTATGTTCTCAAATTGAAAACGCTAAAGTAATGCCTTCATTATTGACTCTATATAAAATATCAAGAGGATTAAACAGTACGCTGGAAGAGGTTGTAAGAGATTTATAATTAAAATTATTTTAAATCTAAAATATTTTTCAGTATAAAGCTTATGAATTCAAGTACAATATTAATTGTAGATAATGAAAAAGAAGTTGTAGATCTTGTCAAGTTGGGACTTGATATTGAAGGATATAAATGCATTGAAGCTTATTCAGGCCGGCAGGCATTGGAATTGTTAAAAAAAAATGAAATTGATTTGATCCTTCTTGACATAATGATGGATGACATGGATGGATTCGAAACTCTCCGTGAAATACGAACTGACAGAAAATACGATAATATCCCTATTTTAATGCTAACTGCAAAACCAGAAGATGAAAATGTAGAATTAACTTTTGCAGGCGGTGCTGATGATTATATAGCGAAACCTTTCACCTTTGATATTCTGCTTGCCCGCATCAACAAAGCTCTTGCAAGACGTAAAAAAAATATTGATACTGCAACAAAAATTTCAGAAATTGAAAATATTAAAAACACTTTTGAACTAATACTCGATAATGCAGGATTCGGACTTATATTATTGTCTAATCATAAAGACATTTTGTTTGTAAATAAATTCATTAAAACTGTTTTTATAAAAAACAGCGATTCAAACCTAAATATAAAATCAAACGAACTTTTTGAACTTTGCGGTATACCTGCAGCATTATTATTTAATAGTCCTGAAAAAAATAAAATAAATTATACTCACAAAATAAAAAATATTCACGATGCTGATTTAACAATGTATATTGAAGAATACCCTGTTTACAGCAATAAAAAAGAAAAAATAGGGGTTGTTCAGGTTTTGGTTGATATTACTGAATACAAAAAAATTGAAGAATTATTTTTGCACAGTGAAAAACTTGCTTCAGTCGGTCAATTATCTGCAAGTTTAGCTCACGAAATCAATAATCCATTGACTTTACTCTCCGGAATTCTGCAAATGTTCAAATCTTCAAAAAAACTTCCGGCTGAGTTCCAATCAGATATTTCGACAATGCTTGATATAACCGACAGACTGAAAATATTAATTGAAAAAATGCTGATTTTATCAAGAAAAAATGACGACACCGAAAAAGCAGAAGAATTAAGTGTTATAGAAATTGTTGAAGAAGCGATTCGGTTAGTCGATTATAAATTTAAAACTTTACGTATTACAATTGAAAAAAATTATAATTTGAAAGAACGCTATGTTGTTCAAGTTGCAAAATGGAGCATGGTTCATTGCCTTGTAAATATACTGATTAATGCTATAGACGCTTCAGAAAAAAACGGAAATAAAATAATAATATCCATTTATAAAAACGGAGCCGATGTTAAAATTTCAATTACTGATTTTGGCGACGGAATATCCGATAAAGTAAAAGAAAATTTATTCAAACCATTTTTCACCACAAAACAAATAGGCAAAGGCACAGGATTGGGATTATATATTGTCAAACATATTCTCGAAACGTGCAGCGGCAGCATTGATATTCAAAACGCTGAAAATCACAAAGGAGCAGTTGTTACAATAAGTCTCCCTATAAAAAACTGATTCTTTAAATTGTTTATTATTAAATTCTCAAAACCTTGGAAATCTCGAAAACAGTTAATGATTTTTCCAAAATAATTTAGATGTGCAAATTATTATTCCGGCAGTTAAACTTCCTGCAGTATCCGCAATCCAGTCAAAAAAATCAGATTTCCTGTATATGGTAAAAGACTGATGATATTCATCTGTAACAGCATAAAATACTGCTATCATAATGCACCAGATTATTTTTTTTACAAATCGTAATTCAGGCAAAACTTTAGTTGAAGAATAAAATAATGTCATTGTAAACCCTGCATATTCAATCAAATGAAAAATTTTGTCAGAATGCGGAAACGGAGGTTCAACTACAACAGGTTTATCTATTGACGAAATATAAAAAATAATATACGCATATATAACGCTGGGAAGAATATATAATATTCGAATTATTTTATATTTCAATCAAGCAAACCAGTATATACTAAAAAATTTTTAGTTTGCAGAAAAGCAGAAGCCCTGTGACTTATTGTATTTTTAACGTCTTCTGAAAGAATTCCGAATGTCTTATTGAATCCGGACGGAATAAAAATCGGATCATAACCAAACCCTTCTTCTCCCTGTATATCAAAAGAAATATGCCCTGAACAAACTCCCTTGAAAAAATGAGATTCTCCATCAGGCAATATGCAGCATACAACGCTTATAAATTTAGCTGTACGCCTTTCAACATACACATTTTTCAAGCGTTCTATTACTTCTTTGTTCTTTTCTTTTTGCGAAAGGGAAGGAAGAAACCTTGCGGAATGAAGTCCCGGAGCTCCGTCAAAAAAATCAATTTCAAGTCCTGAATCATCAGCTAATATAATTTTATCTTTAATTTTTTTTCTTACTTCAACAGCTTTTATTCTTGAATTGTCATAATAAGTAGAACCTGTTTCTTCAATATCTTCATTAAATCCGGCTTCTTTCAAAGTTATAATTTTATTTTTAGAAAAGTTTAATATAGCTCTTATTTCCTTAACTTTGTGGTTATTGTTTGTAGCGATTAATATTTCCATAAAAATTACCTTCAAAAAATTATAATGTAATATCTATAATATGTCCCCTGACCGGATCAGTTTTGATTTCATTTTCTTTTTTATCAGATTCCATATCATTATTTTTTTTTTTCTTGTTATGAGGATTTCTATTTGATTTTTCTTTATTTTCATCATTGATTTTCTGGCCTTCCGTTTCATTGGATTTTACTACGCGTTCTTCATTTTCTTTCAGTTCTTTAGCAAGATTTTCTATATCGGAATTCATCAAATTAACAGGTAAATCACGCGATTGCTGCTGTTCTTTTCCAACTATCGTCTGATTAAGCATCATTATTTGAGCGTCTATAGGATTAATTACCATATTATTAACCTATTTTAATTAGTTGTGGATGTGTACCCTAAATTTGTCACTAATCTGCCTTTAACAATTGATATAGCTTTTGCATGCAACTGCGACGCGCGTGATTCTGTAAGTTCCATTACTTCACCGATTTCTCTTAATGTCAAACCCTCATAATAATAAAGAGCCAGCACCAACCGCTCTTTTTCAGGCAAGGAATTTATTGTATTAATTATTTCTTTTTTTATTTCCTCGCGCGTAAGCATAACATCAGGATGATCCGTCATAGGAGCCTCAATTGTTTCCATTATAGTAATTTCATCAGCATTAGTTCCTACTGTCCACGTTTCATCAAGAGACATTTGAGAAGTTCCGCTTATTTCATAAAGCATATTATAGAATTGGTCTAACGAAATATTAAGATAATTAGCCACAGTTTGATCATCAGGTATAACTCCAAGCCTGCTTTCAAGTTCAGAATACGCATTCTGCAATTGCCTTGATTTAATACGGATTGCACGGGGAATCCAGTCATAATTTCGCATTGCATCAAGAATGGCCCCTTTAACGCGCATTGATCCGTATGTTATAAATTTATATCCTTTAGCAATATCAAATTTTTCTATTGCATCAATTAGCCCTAAAACTCCATAACTCATCAAATCATCAAATTCCACATTCGGCGGCTTGCCAATTGAAAGGCGGCCTGCAACATAACTTACTATATCTCCATAAAATTCTACTAAAGAATTGCGGTTTTCTATTGTTCTGTTTTTTATATAATTCGCCCACAATTCCTGTTCGATTTTTTCCCGTTCTTCTTTTTCTTTTTTTAAATCAACATTTTCTTTGGAAATTTTTGATTTTAAAGCCATATACTTAAAATATTACCTGTTATTTTTTTATGTATTCAATAAAATAATATATCATAAACAGCATAAACAATAAACATAAAATCAATATTATTATACTTGAAGTTTTGCTGGAAGTCAAATTATCATTTGTCATAATTTTATTTGACGGATTAAGCCTCAATTTTGTATATATTCCTGGAATCAATTCAGTTGTTATATTAAAATAATCTTTTTCATTTTTATCTATTTTAATAATTTTAGTTTCAATATTATCATTTATAACTTTAAACTGATTGAGTTTCATGATATTAAAAATATAGTTTGACTGCGGAGTCGTATCAATAAGTTTAACCATTATTTTATCTCCAACAGCTAATTCCGATACAATTTTAAAATTACTGCGGGCATCTAAATCATTCATTATTTCTTCACATTTCAGAAATATATCTTTTGCTTGTTTTAAAAACGGATCTTCAGAAGATATTTTATCACCTGATTCTCCAATTGATTCAGGCAATACTGGATTTTCGTAATTTTCCGGTTCACGTTCATCTTCTTCATTTCCTGAAACATCCCTGTTCATAAGCAAAAATTCATATTCAGCCTGAGAATATATTTTTTTATCAGTATCAATTAAAACATTATTATCAAATTGATTTTTTATTAAAGCTACAATAAGATTTTCAAGAGTATTGTCGCAAAAAATTTCAGTAAAATTATTATTAAATATTTCAAGAATATTCTTTATCTTCTGATTTTGAGAAACTAATCCTCCAAGTTTTTCCGATAAATTTGATAAAAACTCATCAAGAAATATTCTCCTTTTTTTTATAAAAACTTCAAATTCATTAAAATCCCCTGTTATATTCAAATTCAAAATCTCATCATCCCGGGTAAATAAAAAAACAGGATTTATAAAATTGTTTTTCTGAAAAAATTTAATAATAAACAATCCGCTTATTTCAGCATTTTCAGCAATAATTCTGCCCTGTATCACGGCAACCTTGGTTTTTATTATATTTATAGCAGTTTCAATTTTCTGATTGGAAAGAGTTAAAGCCAATTCGGCAATTTTCCTCGTTGACCCTGTTTCTTCTATTATCTTACTTATTATTTCTTCCTGAATCGACATAAAAATCCTCAACCGATAAATATATCAAATTGATATCACATATAAAAATAAAAATGACAGGCTAAAAATTTTAATTTTGCCTAATCAAAATATACTACTAATTTTAGAATCCGAATTTGAATTTATCAAGTATTTTATTTAAAGCGGTTTTCGGCATATAATTTTTATCTTCCAGCAGATGATTGGATATATAAGTTTGAATTGTTTTATAAAAACCGGTTTCTTTAATATTTATAGGTTGATCAGAATTTTCTTTAAGTTTTTTATCAAATTCAATTTTAATATTTTGGGAGATTTTCAAATTTTCCATTTTCTGTAATTCGTTAAAAAAATTATTCATTACACTTTTTGAATTTATTCCGGTAAATTCATTAAACGCAAAACTAATAGGATATTCTTTTTGTAAAACAGAATTAAACTGAAACAGTAGAGAAAGAGTATTAGAAACAGCATTAAAATCATTATTTATTACACACCATATTTCATCAGCAATATCAGAGATATTTTCAAGAAATTCCGAAACGCATATTGCCGTATCTATTAAAACAAAATCAAAATTAGACAATCTTGCCTGATACATTACTATTTTTATCAGCTGATATTCCACTCCCCTTATTTCATTACTTATTTGAAATACGCATTGTTTTGTATCAACAGATGAACAAACATTAAAACATGAATTTTCAAGCAAATTAGATTTATTCACTTTAATAAGATCACATTCGGGGAAATAAGATGATACATCGGAATAGTGTTTATTCATATCTATAATTGCAGTCTTTTTCCCTGATTTTTTCAAAATATCGGCAAATGAATAAATCAATAAACTCTTGCCTACTCCGCCCTTTGCGCTGATAAAACAAATAACTTTAGAATTGGACTGGTTCTGGTCGATAAGATTTTTATATATTTCTGTAATATCTTTAACATTTTTTATGTCATCGATAAGATTGCTTAATTTATTTTGATTGACTTTAGCCCGTAATTTTTGCGCCTGATCCATATCACGAATTATTTTCCTTATCTTGTGAATTACCGAAAATAATAGCCTTAGCAAGTTTTGCCGGATCAAAATATTCTATATCGTCAGGCACATCCTGTCCAGTCGTAACATATACTATTTTAAGTTTATGTTTATCTACTATATTTAGTATAGGCCCGAAAGTTATGGTCTCATCAATTTTGGTTATAATCAATTTTTTAAACCCGACATTTCTGAATTTATGAATTATGTCTTCAATGTCCGAATATTTTGTTGTAGCCTGAATAACAAGACACGTTTCAAGTTCAGCTCCTGCGCCTTCCACAAACTTGGCCAATTCGAGCATTTGTTCCTCATCTTTAGGACTTCTGCCTGCAGTATCAACAATAATAATTTCCATATCATTAAAATCATTAAGCGTTTTGTCAAAATCTTCAGGTTTAAAAATTACCTTAACAGGAGTTTCAAGTATCTCAGCGTATTTTTGAAGCTGTTCAACTGCAGCCAATCTATAAGTATCTATAGTAATAAACCCTACTTTCCTGCCATAAATAAGAGAAAAATTTGCTCCTAATTTGGCTACAGTAGTTGTTTTTCCAACTCCTGTAGGTCCTATTAACGTTAGAATATACGGTTTTTTAATTTTTCCAAAATCAATTTCTTCAACAGGTTTAAAAATTTTTATAATATTTTTTTCAATCAGTTTCTGGACAAGTTTTACATTATTATATTCTTCTTCATTTTTTAATTCATTTTTAACTTCATTTATAATTCTGTCAGCAAGCGATTCATCAACTTCATTTTCAATAAGCCTAATATAAACTTCTGACAACTTCCCCGGATATTTTATTTTATCAGAACCAGATATGTCTGTCTTTTCAATTATCTTAGCCATATTTCTGCTCAGACTTTGTATTTCATCTTTCAATTGTTTGATTTCATTATTTAGTTTAGAATTATAATCTGGTTCAACATTCTTTTGTTCCTGTTTTACCCCTTGATATTTATTGATTCCAAAATTTCCTTTATTCGCAACATACGGATTTGACAATTGATTTTTTTGAATACCCAATTTTGACAAATTTTCTTTATTAGGCGAAGCTCCATATCCGGCGGCATTTTTAGTTTTTACATCAAAAACAGATTTTTCTTTAAGTTCATCAGAAACAGTATCGTCGTCAATAGTCAAATCCAGTCCTGATGAAAAATTTTTTGACTCATTCAGATTTTTTGTTTTATTTAACATGTTAAGTATTTTCTGTTTGTTTTCTTTTTCTTTATTATCAGAAACTCCGGAATCATAATTTTTTTTGCTGTTTTGATATTGAACAGATTTCGAAGGTTTCTGTTGCTGTGAGACAGGAGGCTTTAATGCTGTCACCTGATATACAGGCGTACTGAATAAACCAAACACTCCGCCTTTTTTTATTTTTTTATGACCTACGATAATAGCATCCTTGCCAAGGTCTATCTGCATTTTCAAAAGCGCCTGCGAAAGCGTTTCCCCTTCATATACTTTACGCATACTACATTGTCACCATTCCGACGGCCTGAACTTCCACATTAGAAACTATTTCGTTATATGATAAAACTATAAGACCTGGGGCAGTCCGTTCTGTTAAATCCTTAAAATACGGCCTGATATTAGGCGCCACTAATATTACAGGCTGCAGTCCTTTTTCAACTACAGTATTAATCGTTTCCCCGAGTTTAGATAATAATCTCTGTAATTTTACCGGATCCAATGAAATAAAATTTCCTTCCTGGCTTTCTCTGACATTATCGGCAAGTTCCTTTTCAAGCTGAGGAGATAAAGTTATAACATTCAATCTTCCATCTTGTGAGAGCAGCATTGAACAGATCTGCCGGCTAACTCCAAGCCTGACATATTCAGTTAATATACGTGGGTCTTTTACAGTTCTTCCTTTATCAGCAAGTATCTCAAAAATTGCAGGCAGATTTTTTATCGGTATTCCCTCTTTCAAAAGGTATTGTAAAACTTTTTGAACATCACTTATAGATAATATTGTAGGTATAACTTCGTCAACAAGTTGCGCATATTCTTCTTTTACCTTTGCAAGAAGAGTATTCATTGATTTGCGATCAAGAAGTTCATGTGCATTGCGTTTTATTATTTCTGTTAAATGAGTGGCGATAATCGAAGGAGGATCCACCACAGTATATCCAAGAAGTTCAGCCTGTTCTCTTTGATTATCAGTAATCCAGGTGGCAGGAAGTCCAAATGCAGGTTCAATAGTCTCAATTCCCTGAAGTTTTTCAGCAATATTCCCCGGATTCATAGCAAGAAACTTATCTGGATAAACTTCGCCCCCTGCAATTTCCACGCCTTTGATTTTTATAACATACGCATTTGGACGCAGTTGCATATTATCTCTTATTCTTATTGGCGGAACAATAATTCCGTAATCAAGAGCGCTTTGTCTTCTTAATAAAGTTATGCGTTCTAACAAATCTCCTCCCTGCTCAGGAGCAACAAGAGGTATAAGTCCATACCCTATCTCAAGTTCCATTGTATCTACCTGAATAAGCGAAGCAACATTTTCAGGCTGCCGCACTTCTTCTTTTGCGGAATCACTTTTTTTCTTAACATCTTCTGATTCTCTATTTTTTAAAATACCGCTCATACCAAATCCAACGCCACCGATGATAACAGCAACAACAGACATAGGCAAAGTAGGCAATGGAGTAAAAATTCCAAGTCCTAATAAAGCTCCTGCCGTAATATATAAAACTTTCGGCTGCTGAGTCAACTGTGAAGTTAATTCCGAACCCATATCATTATCTGAAGCAGCTCTTGTAACTATAATACCTGTTGCCACTGAAATTAATAGCGCAGGAATCTGTGCCACAAGTCCATCGCCTATAGTTAACAACGTGTATGTTTTGGCAGCTTCAGTCAAGGCTTCCTGGCGCATCCAAACTCCTATGGCCCATCCGCCTAAAATATTTATTACTGTAATTATTAGTCCGGCTATTACATCTCCTGATATAAATTTAGAAGCTCCATCCATAGCTCCATAAAAATCAGCTTCACGTCTAATTTCTTTTCTTCGTTTATCAGCTTCCTGTTCAGTAATTGCCCCCGAATTTAAATCTGCATCTATAGCCATCTGTTTCCCTGGCATAGCGTCAAGTGTAAATCTTGCAGCAACTTCTGCGACTCGAGTCGAGCCTTTTACTATAACCATAAACTGTATAATAACCAAAATCAAAAATATTACTATTCCAACAATATAATTTCCGCCGACCACGAAATCTCCAAAAGCAGTTATTACTCCTTCCACTCCCTGTCTGCCTTCAAGTAGAATTAGTCTTGTTGAAGATACATTTAACGCAAGCCTGAATAAAGTAGTTATCAATAATAAAGACGGGAAAATGGAAAAATCAGCCGGTTTTTTTAAATATGTTACACTTAATATTATTATTAAACCTATAGCTATACTTATTGTCAGAAGGACATTCAGCATCCAGGTATAAATAGGAATAACCAGCATTATAACTATAGCTATTACACCTAAAGCGACAAGTAAATCACCATTTTTCAAAAGTTTTTGTAACGGAATTTCTTCTACTTTTGACGCAGCCGCCATTCAGTAATACCTCGTTTTTATTTAGCAGTCATAAATTATTATCAAAAAAACACCGATTAAATTTTCATCCCTGTTTAGGATTATTTTTTCCCGCAATATAAAAAATATCTAAAAATATTTTTCAAGAGCTTCATCTACATTTTCAAATTTCGGGATTAAATTATATAATTTGGTTGAAGTAAACAATTTATCAAGGTTTTCGTCTTGAATACCGCACACGCAGAATTTTCCATTTAAATCAGTTATAAGTTTATTGGTTAAAATTACCGAACCTATAGTTCCGCTGTCAATATACGTGCATTGGCTTAAATCAAGTATAAATCTATTTTGAGTTTTCACTCCTATCAACTTTACAAGTTCATTAAGTTTTTTTTCAGTTTGAATAGATGTATCTCCAAAAATCTTCAATATCGCAACATTATTTTTAATTTCTTTGGTAACATTCATAATTTTTCAAAATTCAAATGCATTTTCAATTGTAATGTCTTAAATATCAAAACAAAATAGCATAATGCATTATCCAATATTTTAAGTCATTAAACATAATAATTAAATCTTATTTAAGATAATATGTTATGCTAATAAAGTCAATTTTTTTTTTGTTTTTGTAACAGTGAAAAAGCAATTATAAAAAAAACACTTGAATTTTTAATGGATACTTTGTATTTTAAATAATTTAAAAATAAATTTAAACGGTAAGGTTTAATGAATAAAAATTTTATAATTGTTGAATCTCCAACCAAAGCTAAAACTCTGAACAAATTTTTAAAGGGTGAATACCTCATAGAAGCGTCTATGGGGCATATACGTGATTTACCTCTAAAAAGACTGGGTGTAAAAATAGAAGGCGATACTTTTGTTCCAGAATACGAATTATCCGTTCGCGGAAAAAAAATTGCCGATACGTTAAAACGCGAAGCTTCGAAATGCGATAAAATATTTCTTGCTACTGACCCTGACCGCGAAGGAGAAGCCATAGCATGGCATTTATATGAAATTTTAAAAAAAATAAATTCAAACATATTGAGGATAGAGTTTCATGAAATCACAAAAAAGGCAATTATCCATGCAATAGAAAATGCCTCCAGAATCAACATAGACAGAGTTAATGCCCAGCAGGCGCGCAGAATTCTTGACCGGATTGTTGGTTATAAATTAAGTCCTCTTCTTTGGCAGATTATTTCAAAAGGTCTCAGTGCAGGAAGAGTTCAGTCAGTTGCTGTCCGAATTGTATGTGAAAGAGAAGAAGAAATACAGAATTTCAAACCAGAAGAATTCTGGAAAATAAAGGTATGGCTTCTGACAGAATCCAAGGATGCAATAGAATTCGAACTTGCAAAAATAGACAATAAAAAAGCAAAAATTTCAGATGAAACTTCTGCGGCAAAAATTTGCGAACACCTTTTAAAATCAAACTATAAAGTAGACAAAATTTCACGGAGAAAACAAATTAAAAACCCTCTGCCTCCGCTTATTACAAGTAAAATTCAGCAAATGGCATCTGCTAAATTTAATTATTCTCCAGACAGAACAATGAAAATCGCGCAGCAATTATATGAAGGAGTTCCTGTTTCAGATAATGAAGTAATGGGTTTGATCACCTATATGAGAACTGATTCTATCAGAATTTCAGACGAAGCAAAACAAATGGCTGCAGATTTTATTAAAGATACTTTCGGAAACAAATATCTTCCGGTTACAGAAAAAATTTTCAAACAAAAAAATTCTAATGTTCAGGATGCTCACGAAGCAATACGTCCAACCGACATATCTCAGACTCCTGAAAAATTAGAAAAATTTCTTTCAAAAGAACAGCATAAAATATACAAATTAATTTGGGACGTATTTGTTGCAAGTCAAATGAGACCTGCGGAATTCGATGTTACTACCATTCTTGTTTCAGCAGATAATAAATATCTTTTCACTGCAAAAGGAAGCATAATGGTATTTGACGGATTTTTAAAAGTATTCCAGCCGGATAGCCAAAAAGATATTATTTTGCCAAATATTAAAGATAATGAAAAATTATTGTTTGAAAAATTAGAAAAATCCCAGCATTTCACAAAGCCTCCTGCGCGTTACACAGAAGCTACTTTAGTAAAAGAGCTTGAAGATAAAGGAATCGGAAGACCTTCTACATACGCGAATATTGTGTCAACAATATTGAACAGAAAATATGTCATTAAAGAAAACAAAGTTTTAATTCCAACAGAACTTGGAAAAATAGTCAATAAATTTCTGGTGTCAAAATTCAATGATGTGGTGGAAATCGGATTTACCGCAGACATGGAATCAAAACTTGATAAAATCGAAAAAGAAAGTTATGACTGGCAGAAATTATTAAAAGAATTTTATATTAAGTTTGAAAACGATATATCAATTGCCGCGCGCAATATAAAAATTTTAAAAAATGAAATCAGAGAAGAAACTGAACACAAATGTGAAAAATGCGGTTCAGTTATGCTTTTAAAATTCGGTTCAAAAGGAAAATTTCTTGCCTGTTCAAAATTTCCAGAATGCAAAAATACCAAACCGGTTGTAATTAAAGGTTCCGAAATTGAAATTCTTGAAGATAAAATTCTTGATGAGAAATGTCCTCAATGCGGAAATAACCTTAAACTAAAAAATGGAAAATTCGGAAAATTCATAACATGTTCAAATTATCCGGAATGCAAATTCGCAAAAAATATCGACACAGGAATTCCATGTCAAAAAGAAGGGTGTTCTGGAAAACTTGTAAAGCGGCAGATAAAAAAAGGAGCTTATAAAGGTAAACATTTTTATGGCTGTTCAAATTATCCAAAATGCAATTTCGCCGAATGGAAAGAACCGGTATTAAAAAAATGCCCAAAATGCCAAAATAAATATCTTGTAGTCAGTGCAAAATCAGAAGACGGGATAAAATTAAAATGTCCTTTAACAACTTGCGATTATACCGAGATTATTGCTGAAAACGAATATCTCGAATTACAAAAATAAAACTCAGGAAAAAAAATTATGCTTGAATTAATAAATGTAAGTAAACTGTATGGAAACACCGCAGCAGTAAACAATGTTTCACTTACTATTGATACCGGAGAATTTTTCTGTTTGCTGGGTCCAAGCGGTTGCGGAAAAACCACGATTCTCAGAATGGTGGCAGGATTTGAAAATATTACTTCAGGAAAAATTCTGCTTGATGGCGAAGATATAGCCGGACTACCGCCTTTCAAACGTAATGTAAATACGGTATTTCAAAATTACGCGTTATTTCCAAATTATAATGTTTACGATAATGTGGCTTACGGTTTAAAATTAAAAAAAATATCAAAATATGAAATATCAAAAACCGTCGAAGAAGGATTGGCTATGGTAGGATTAACAGGTTATGAAACCCGTATGCCTTCTCAGCTTTCAGGCGGGCAGCAGCAGAGAGTTGCACTTGCAAGAGCAATTGTAAATAAACCAAAAATTTTATTACTGGATGAACCATTAAGCGCTTTGGACAAAAAAATAGCGGAACAAACCAGATTTGAACTTATATCTTTGCAGCGCAAGCTTGGGATAACTTTTATTTTTGTTACACATAATCAGCAGGAAGCTCTTACTTTGGCAGATAGAATAGCTGTCATGAAAGATGGAAATCTGTTGCAATGCGATAATCCCCATACTCTTTATGAATCGCCAAAAAATTTTTTTACCGCAGATTTTATAGGTTCCATGAATTTTTTCGAAGGAGAAATTTTAGATATTTCAGGTCAAAATTTTAAAATTAAATTATTTGATAAATTTATAATCAACCAAAATATAAAAGAAAAGAAAGATTTCAAAATAAAAGATAAAATTATTTTCGGGATAAGGCCTGAACAGTTAAAAATAGGGTTGCTTGAGCCTAAAGATTATGAAAATGGAATAGAAGGAATAATTGAAAATCAGGTGTTCATCGGAGATACAACCAAATATATAATTAAACTCGAAAACAATTTCAAAATAAACGCAAATATATTAAATTATCTTGTACTTGACTCAAAAGTTATGCCTTACGATATGAATGAACATATTTTTATAAGTTGGAGCAAAAATTCCGGAGTTATACTTGAAAACAAAAAATAAAAAGAATCTGTTTGAACTATTTTTTTTATTATTTCCTTCATTCGGATGGCTTTTATTTTTCTTTTTAATACCTCTTTTAATTGTACTTGTTTACAGCTTTTGTTATAAGGGCACTTATGGAGGAGTAAAACCCGGATTTACTCTTGAACATTATAAAATGATGTTCAACTGGACATACATCAAAATTCTTATTAATTCATTAATATGCGCTTTTTCAGTAACAGGTATTACGATTTTAATTGGTTATCCTGTAGCTTATTTTATGGCATTTTCAAGCACACGGCTTAAATCGATTATTATGTTTTTTGTTATTCTTCCCTTCTGGACAAACTTCTTAATCAGGATGTATTCATTTATGCTAATACTCGGCAAAGATGGAATAATTAATAAAATACTTATTTGGACAGGAATAATCTCAGAGCCTATGCAATTGCTTAACACTACATTTTCCGTATATTTAGGATTTATATATTATAATCTTCCGTATATGATAATACCTATATTCGCAGCTCTCGACAAAATGGATATATCTCTGATAGAATCTTCAATGGACTTAGGAGCAGATAAAACAACAACTTTTTTTAAAATAACTTTACCTCAATCTATTCAGGGGATTGTGGCAGGAATTGTTTTTGTGTTTGTTCCTACTCTTGGAAATTATATTGTCCCGGATTTACTGGGTGGAAAAGATAATTATATAATAGGAAACCTTATCACATTACAGTTTCAGCAAGGCCGCAACTGGCCTTTCGGATCAGTTTTATCTTCTGTTTTAATTTTTGTAGTAATGATTTTCATATCAATTTACATAAGATACTATAATCCTGGAAAAAATAAAAAAATGATTGAAGTTTAACTTTAAAGCGGTATAATTATTATGGGTGGATATATTTCTAAATCCAATGATTTGAAAATAGGCAAAGGAACATTTTTAAAAATATTAACTTTTGCAAATATATTATTTCTTTTATTTCCGCTGTTTTTGCTAGCTGCATTTTCTTTTAATTCTTCAAGATATTTAAACAATTGGGATAGTTTTTCTTTCAAATGGTATAAAAGTATTTTTCATGATGAAACATGGTTAATAAGTATAAAAAACTCAATTTTAATCGCATTTGTAAATACTGTTGTATCTACTATTTTTGGAACTATGGGGGCTCTTGCTCTCGGAAAATATAATTTTAAAGGCAAACCTTTTTTTCAAAATCTGCTGTATATTCCGATCATTCTGCCTGAAATAATTTTTGCTATAGCATTACTTGTATTTTTCGTTATGTTAAATCTTCCATTAGGAATTATTACTATAATTTGTTCTCACGTTACTTTCAGTATACCTTTTGTCATAATAATCGTGCTTACAAGAATCATAAACTTTGATTTAACTCTTGAAGAAGCCAGCCTGGATTTAGGCGCAAACAGATGGCAGACATTCAAAAATGTAATTTTACCAGGTATTTATCCGGCTATAATTTCAGCTGCTATATTCGCATTTACTTTAAGTTTCGACGATTTCATTATAACATTTTTCACAGCAGGAACAGGAGTTTCAACTTTGCCTCTTAAAATATATTCAATGCTTACTAAAATCGGCATAACTCCTGTTATAAACGCAGTTTCAACCATAATGATAACTATTACATTCCTTATACTGATTTTAATAACTGCATTTCAGAAAAACGAAAAAGCCGCTAAAATAGGATTAGTTATAGCGGCTATTTTTTCTTTAGCAATAATATCCGTCCTCTTTTACACCATATTCGCTCCAAAAAACAAAAATGTTTTGAATATTGCAAACTGGGGCGATTATATGGATCAATCTATCATAAAAGATTTTGAAAATAAAACAGGAATTAAAGTTGTAGTTGATTTTTTCTCATCAAATGAAGAATTGCTTGCAAAAATGCAGACAGGAGCAGCTGACTTTGATTTAGTGGTTACCAGCAATTATATGGTAGATATTATGGTTAAAGAAAAAATGCTTTCAGAAATAAATTATTCAGAAATTCCAAATTATAAATTTATAGATGACAGATTCAAAAAACTGCCTTATGATCCTACAGGAAAATATTACATCCCTTATACATACGGTTTTTCAGGAATAGGGTATAATTCAAAACTCATAACTGAAGAACTTACCGGATGGGCTGATTTATGGAATGAAAAATATAAAGGCAAAATTTTAATGCTTGACGATATGACTGAAGTTTTTAGCGCTGCAATGCAGGTTGCAGGCAGTTCTATAACCAAAAAAGACAAAAAAGTTTTGCAGCAGGCGTTTGAATTATTGGTTAAACAAAAAAAAATAATTTTAAAATATGATTCGAGCACAAGTATAGATATGTTTTTCAGCGGAGAAGTCAATATAATTCAATCCTGGAGTGGAACAATTTTTAAATTATCATTAGAAAAACCGGAACTTAAATTTGTTCTTCCTAAAGAAGGGTCCATGCTGTTTGTGGATAATTTATGTCTTGCGGCCGCATCCAAAAATAAAAACAATGCTCAAAAATTTTTAAATTTTTTAATGGAACCAGCTATATCTGCAAAAAATATGAATTATATTTTATATGCTATGCCTAATCCTGAAGCAATAAAATTACTTGACAAAAAAATTCAAAACAATAAGATAATTTTTCCTGATTTAAATGATTTATCAA
>JAGOBX010000018.1 GCA_017999075.1 Candidatus Babelota bacterium
AATGGATTGAGGCGATACCATACACTCGGAATGTTAATAAATTAAAGAGGGTGCTAAAATCTCCTTTAATGTATGGGGCAAATGAAACGGCAGAATTAGAAGATATAACATTGCCGCGATATATTAGAATTACTGACTTTAATAATAATGGTATTTTACAAGATGATACTTTTAAATCATTACCGCTTGAAAAAGCAGATGGCTATTATTTAAAAGATGGCGATATACTATTTGCAAGAAGCGGAGCAACTGTTGGTAAAACTTTTCAATTTAAAAATTATAATGGAAGGGCTTGTTTCGCCGGATATTTAATTAAAGCTTCTGTTAATTCTTATAAAATATTATCGGATTATCTATATTACTATACTCAATCACCTGCGTATGATAACTGGAAAAACATAATATTTACTCAAGCAACAATTCAAAATATAAGCGCTACAAAATATGATTATTTAGAAATTTCTTATCCTTCAATAGACGAACAAAAAATAATCGTTAAATTTCTTGATAAAACCTGCGACTCAATTGATAAGGCGGTTGAACTCAAACAAAAACAAATTGAAAAATTGGATGATTTACGAAAATCTATAATTCATAATGCTGTTACAAAAGGGCTTGATGCTTCCGTTGAAATGAAAGATTCGGGTATTGAATGGCTCGGCAAAATTCCGAAACATTGGGAAGTCGTAAAATTAAAAAGATTTCTAATATCACCTTTAATGTATGGCGCAAATGAAATTGCAGAATTTGATGATGTTGATTTACCAAGATATCTTAGAATTACTGATTTTGACGAGAACGGTAATTTAAGAGAAGATACTTTTAAATCACTTCCTATTGATAAAGCAGAAGGATATTATCTTAAAACTGGCGATGTTCTATTTGCCAGAAGTGGCGCAACCGTCGGTAAAACATTTCAATTTAAAAATTACAATGGAAAAGCATGTTTTGCCGGATATTTAATTAAAGCTTCAGTTAATGAAACTAAATTATTATCTAATTATCTTTATTATTTTACAAAATCTCCTTCTTATGATTCATGGAAAAATAATATTTTCACTCAATCTACAATTCAAAATATCAGCGCAACAAAATATGATTATTTACCCTTGTCTGTTCCTGAAATTAAGGAGCAAAAACAAATCGTTGAATATTTAGATGACAAACTTGATAAAATTTTAAAAATAAAAGAAAATTTACAAAAGCAAATTGAGAAATTGCAGGATTATAGAAAATCAATAATTCACGAATGTGTAACAGGCAAACGCCGGATAACTGAAAAAGATATTTTATGAAATTAACTTCGCGACCTTCCTGTAGAAGATTTTGAACAGGAAGAGCGCAAAGAACCGCGAAGAAATAAGAGGTAATCAAATGGAATTCGATACATTATCAAATGAAATAATCGGTTGCGCTATTGAAGTCCATAAAACTTTAGGACCCGGATTATTAGAAAAAACATATTTGAAATGCCTTGAATACGAACTAAAAAAGATTGGCCATAAAGTAGAAACAGAAAAAGAATTGCCCGTAAAATACAAAGATATTGTAATTGATTTCGGTTACAGAATGGATATTGTTGTTAATAATGAAATAATTGTCGAACTTAAAAGCGTAAAAGAAATGAGTCAAATTTATGAAGCGCAAATATTAACCTATATGAAATTATCAGAAATAAAAGTTGGATTACTTATCAATTTTAATGTTTTAAAATTAAAAGACGGATTGAGACGATTTGTATTAAAATTCTAACTTCGCGCCCTTCGCGACCTTCCTGTAAATTTTTTTTAAACAGGAAGAACGCGAAGAACCACGAAGAAATAAGAGGATATTTTTTATGTTTGAAGGACCTGAAAAAAAATTTCAGAATCATATCGCGAAATTTTTATTACGGGAACATCACTATTCATTATTAGACCAAACAGATATAACCGATACCGATTATTACATTGCTGAAGAGCATTTAATTACATTTATTAAAACAACACAAAAACAAACCTACCAAAAACTCGAAGAACAATACAGCGCAGACGCAAGAAACGAAATTTTACGGTCATTAAAGAAAGAATTACAATTCACTCCGCTGTGGCTGATTATCAGGCAGGGACTTACAGTCCGCGACCTTGAATTTAAATTATTTTATCCGAAACCTCGTTCAAAAGAAAGCATTGCAAATGAATATTATAAAGAAAACCGAATTGCTTTTAAAGATGAATTGCAAATAAAAGATTCAAAACGCCCTGATTTTGTTTTGTATCTGAACGGTCTGCCGATTATTACTATTGAATTAAAACACGAAAAAAATCAAACACTTCACGATGCAGTTCATCAATATGCCTGCCGCAATCATACTGACAAAATATTTCAATTGCCGTTTATTCATATAGCCGCTGATAATTCTGATGTAATGATTGCAACTGACCCTTCGGTAGAAAATAATTTTCGCTGGTATAACAGCGGTTTGACGAATGAACGAATTACAGACGACGAATACCCGATTGAATACTTATACAGAAATGTTTTATCCCAGGAATCAATTTTTGAGATGCTGTCATTTTATCTTATTTATGTTCCGGTAAAAGATAATGAGAAATCTTTTACAATTTTCCCGCGGTATCACCAATCGCGTATGGTAAATAAAGTTGAGAATGATATATTAGAGCATTATACAAAAACCAATAATCTTGGCAAAAAATATTTAATAAATCATTCTGCCGGTTCAGGTAAAACTTTATCAATCTGCTGGCTTGCTGATAAATTGCATAGTTTATATAATCAGACAACAAATGAAAAAGCCGTTAATATGATATTTATATTGACGGACAGAAAATCATTGGATAAAAATATTCGCGATGATATGGATAAATTTACGCATTTAAAGGATATTGCAGCTTACGCGAAAAAGTCTTCTGATTTAAAAAAATATATTTGCGAAACAAAAGAACAGATAATTGTTTCTACAATCCAGAAATTTGATTACATACTTGAGGAAATCAAGAATAATCAGGAATTAAAATCAGTGCGCGTTGCTTTTTTATTAGACGAAGCGCATAGGTCGCAGGAAGGCAAAATGGGAACTGCTATCCGCGCGCCGTTTAGAGATAAAGATGTTGCTGACGATACTGATGAAACTGAAAGCGATGACGAAGAAAATATTGCGCGGATTATTAAAGCGTATGACCATAATCAAATGTTTGTGGCATTTACCGCAACGCCTTCGCCCGCGACACTGCAATTATTCGGCGAACCATTCGACATATATTCGGAATCAGAAGCTATTACCGAAGGATATATACTTGATGTCGCGGAAAATATTATTTCATATCAAACGCTCTATAATCTTCATTGTTCATTTATTCCCAATCAAGATGATGAAAAATTATATCCGAAAGGAGTAGTCGCAAAAGCATTAAAAAATGTTGCGTATCAGGATTCAGAACTTATTCAATATAAATCGGAAGTTATGCTCAGAATTTTTGAAGAAAAAATTAAACCTTTAATAAACGGCAAAGCAAAGGCAATGATTGTAACTTCTTCGCGGATTGCAGGATTGACATATTTTAACATTATAAAAAAGAAATTGGAAGAACGGCATTACTGCGATTATAAGGCATTATACGCATTTTCGGATTTTACGCTTCCTGATACAAATGAACTCATTACCGAATATGCGGTTAATGAACTTAATCCCGGCGAAGATATTGAAGAACGCTTTGAAAAAGATGAATACAGGATAATGATAGTTGCTAACAAATTTCAGACAGGATTCGACCAACCTTTGCTTGCAGGTATGTTTCTTGATAAACCGGTAATGGATAGAAACGCAGTGCAGACCGTTTCAAGATTAAACCGCTGTCATAATGATAAAAAGTCAGTTGTGGTTGTTGATTTTACTAATAACGCTAAAGCAATAATGAAAGCATTTAAGAAATACAGAAAAGGAAAGCCGTTTGAAGAAACTGAACCTGACAAAGAAAAGTGCGTTCAACTATATAATGAAATTATGGCTTATGAATTATTTACTAATTCAGACGCTGAAAAAATAGTGGAATTATTAGCTGAAAATGAAGACGCGCAAATACAATATTTTGTTAATGCTTTAAGAAACAGGTTTAATAATAAAATTCACGATTCGGATAATCGCAAAGAATTCGTATATTTATTGGAGCGGTTTGTAAAATCATATTATTTTCTTGCCTGTTTTTTTCAGTATTCAAATGAAATAAATAAATTCGCTGTATTCTCAGAATATGTTGGAAGCCAGCTTATTAAGATTGGAACAGTATCGGATTTGATGAAACGAATGCGGAATACGCAGGTAGTTAAAGCATACGTTAAATACACAGGCGAAGTAAGAATGCCGGATGGACAGATAAAAACCAAAGGCGGCGGGCAAAATCAAGGCGGAAAAATTCCGATAAAAAAAATATCTGTTCAGGATATGATAAATGAGATTAAAGAGAAGTTTAAAATAACCGATGAGGAAGCGTTATATATCAAAAAAATCACTGATGAAAAAATTCAGGACACCAGAATTTTAAACACAATCGAATTGCATAAAGACGATACTTTATATCTGGAAAATACATATTCTAAACAGATAAATAAAGATATTCAGGACGCATTTGAGGATAACGGAAAAGTTGAAACATTGGTTGATCCGAAATATATTGAGCCCGGCGCAATTATTGATATTATGGCATATCTGATAATTCAGTTTGGTTTGCAAAGAAGTCGGTTGGTTTTAAAGTAAGTTTTTTTTCGCAAATACGGATTTGGAGATAATCAATGAAACAAAATTTTAAAGGGCCGCGTGAAAAATTATTGGAAAAAGGCGCAAAATCATTGTCTGATACTGAATTATTGGCGGTATTATTAGGCAGCAGCACTCAAAAAGCAGATGTATTTACAATTTCAAAAAATATACTTAAAACATTAGACGCTCAAAAATCCGGCGAAATCCGATTAGAAACATTACAAAAAATCGAAGGCGTCGGACTTGCAAAAGCCTGCGTGATAATAGCGGCGCTGGAATTTTCGCGGCGCAGGATTAAACCAGAAGGAATAAAAATAACAGCGCCGACAGATATATTGCCGTTACTACAGCATTATGCAGATAGAAAACAGGAACATTTTATTTGTATATCTGTTAACGGCGCAAATGAAGTTATTAAATTAAGGGTAGTGTCAGTAGGTTTAGTTAACAAAACACAAGCGCATCCGCGCGAAGTATTTGCCGACCCGATAACAGACAGAGCATCTGCAATAATAATAGCGCATAATCATACATCAGGCAGTTGCTCGCCATCTGCCGAAGATATTGAAATTACAAAACAACTTACAGCAGCCGGTAATACCCTCGGAATAAAATTACTGGATCACATAATCTTTAATAAAAACGGGTATTATAGTTTTTTGGAAGAAAATGAACTTTGATATTGTTAAAATTTATATATATTGCTGATAATATTAAAAATAGTACAGAAATCACTATTATGAAAACAAGGCGATTTGATTAATTTTCTTGACAAAAATGATAATATTAATATTTTATCACAAAACAATCACAATTAATTTTGTAGGTTAAATTACTGTGAAAAAAAACTATCAAAATAAATCTAAAAATTCGTTTGTAAATACTGATAAAATAAAAACTATTAAAAGTTGGTATTCTGTTACAAATGGTAGAGAACGGGGCGATCTTCAACGAGTTAGATTATTATTAAGCGATTATGATGTTGTTTCAGTATTGGAAAAAATAAACTATTATTCCATTAGTCTTTTTCATCGTAATATCTATTATGATGAAAATGGCTTTTCCACAGAATGTCTTGTAAATTTAGCGCGATTAGCCTTATGCAAATGCCAATTAAAAAATGGTGACCTGCCTTCAGATGAGGATATTGTTTTATTATGCTTATTTTTAAACGATGTTAATGGTATACAAAATAATAATCCCACTAAAGAAGAATTTATTAGCTATTTTATTCGCAAAACTCAATTTTCAAAGTTTTATGATTCTCTTACTCCTGAAATTGCCAGAACAATATTAATTTTTGATAACTTTTACAATACGCTTAAAGATAACAAAAACATAAAAATTGATATTCCAAAAGAATTTGAATCAACAACAGGGCTAACAATTATTGATTTTATAAAATGCGGGTTCGTTTTTCTTACACATATATCCAGAGGAGGAATCAAGAATATCAATAATATTAAAGGAGATACTATAAATAAAAATATTGCAAAAATCAAAATTTTTTTTAATAATAATTCCTGTAGCATAGATGAATTCAGGCGAATGACAAATGATATTGACAATATTTTTGCATTTAATTATTTACGCAAATTTCCTTTAATAAAACTTGACAATGAAAATTATATTTGTCCAATTATTAATCTACTTTGGTTAAAATTAACCGACGGTATATATTATATTTTATTGGATCAATGTAAAGATAACTTCACAACATCATTTGGATATTTATATGAGCAATATGTCGGTAAAATTTTAAAATACTACAATAAATATTTTAAAGTAATACCGGAAAAAACTTATAGAATACATAATAAGCAGCAATGTAAATTTATTGACTGGTCAATTATTGATGGAGATACCGCCATTTTATTTGAATGCAAGACAAAACGATTAAATTTTGTAAATACTATTCAATCTGGTGATATCAATTCTTTCAATATGGATATGCAACGGGGTATTATTAGAGCAATTAAATCATTATATGATAGAATTCAGGATGTAAAAAATTATCCAGAACAATTTTCAGAATTTAGAAATATCAAAAATTTTATTCCGGTAATATTATTATTCGAATCTTTACCTCTAATCGAACATAATTATTTTTATCAATTAATTGATGAATTATTGAAAAAAGAAAATATTTATCATTTTTATTACTGTATTATGGATATAAACGAACTGGAAAAATTATTACCTTATATATATGAACATAACAATAAATTTCATTCATTGAGTCAATTTTTTTTACAAAAAATGAATGATAAAAACTTTAAAAATGAATCAATAAATAATTTATTAGTTTCTTATACTTCTGAAAAAATATATAATCCTGTAATTCGAGATAAATTTGAACAGATTAAAAATGAAATTTCGATATTTGCTTTTGGTGAATCTGTTAGCGATAGTTCCAATACATCCTGTAGTGGATTAGCTCCGGCATGAGCAAACTGTTTGTAGAGGAATATATTAATATTATATTGCGCTTCAGAGTGAGCGCTCAGTAAACTCATATAAATAAGGAAATTCAGATGCAAACATCAAACGGTGAAATTATAATATATCAGAATCAGGACGGCGATATAAGAATTGATGTCCGGCTGGAAGAAGAAACTGTCTGGCTGACGCAGGCAGATATGGCGTTATTGTTTAATAAAGGCAGGACAACTATTACTGAACATATAAAAAATATATTTCAGGAAGGTGAACTTAACGAAAATTCAGTATGTCGGAAATTCCGACATACTGCCGAAGACGGGAAATCATACGATACAAATTTCTATAACCTTGATGTAATTATTTCGGTTGGATATCGCGTAAAATCTCAACAGGGCACACAGTTTCGCATTTGGGCAACTCAACGATTGAGAGAATATATTGTTAAAGGGTTTGCGTTGAATGACGATAGATTCAAAAGTGGGAGTTCAATGAATTATTTTAATGAACTGCAGGAACGCCTCCGCCTTATTCGTGTTTCTGAAAGGTTTTTCTATCAGAAAATTAAAGATATTTATGCTACAAGTATTGACTATGACCAGAAAGACGAAAAAACAATCGAATTTTTCAAAATAGTCCAAAATAAACTGCTTTGGGCGATCAGCGAACAAACAGCAGCGGAACTGGTTTATCGCAGGGCTGACGCTTCTTTACCGCTTGTTGGTATGCAATCTTATGATAAAAAGACATCAGATAAAATCAGAAAAAGCGATGTAATAATTGCAAAAAATTATTTAAATGAAGATGAAATAAAACTTTTGGGACTACTTGTTGAACAATATCTTGCATTTGCCGAGACAATGGCGCAGCAGCATAAACCAATGTATATGTCTGACTGGATTCAGAAATTAGACGAAATTCTAAAACTGAACGGCAGAGAACTATTAACGCACGCCGGCAATATCAGCCACGAAATGGCATTGCAAAAATCCGGCAAGGAATTCGAGAAATTTCAGGAAATACAAAAATCAATCAGCAGAGAACAAAGTTTAAAAGAAATTGAGGAAGATATCAAACATTTAAAACAAAATAAAAACAAATGATAAAATCAAACGAGATTTTCAATAATTGTTTGCTTTGTGACCAATGTCTAAAAAATAAATTACTTGCGCTGGAACCGGAAAAATATTATTTACCAACTCCATGGCAGGGCGAAATCAGCGAGAAAGTCAGCATATTGTTTTTAAGTATCAATCCATCGCCGACAGTTTGCAGTAACGCAAATCTATCTTTGATTGAACAAGCGGAAAAAGGATATTCAATAAAATATGAGGATTTTATAAAACTTGAGGAATCTGGGAAAAATAAAATTTCCGAACTGATTTATTCAACGCTTGCAAATGCAGAAAACCGTAAGAGATTAGAGCAATCATTGGAAAAACGGAAATCTATTTGGACTATTACCAAAAAAGTTGCCGCAAGTTTAATGAAAATTGATGTTTCAAACATTCGCGAATATTCAGATTATATTTTATCAGAAGTAATTCACTGCCAAACACAAACAGTCAATGAATTAGGCGAATCATTTTCAGAAATAGCGAATATATGTTTTAGAACCCATACGATGCAGATTATAAAAATGCTTATGAGTTTAGAATGGATAGTAATTTCAGGAAAACCAGCGCAAAATTTTATTCTTTCAAAAAATATTATAAAACTTTTAAGTGAAGAATTTAAGATTGGCGAACAAATTTTTGAAGATAAAATATTTTTAAACAAAACAATATTTTATATTAAAATAACTGATAAAATTAAATTACTGTTTATTCCGTTTATGGGAAACGGACAATGGAAAAGCGAATATTATAATATTTTAAATAATTCACAAATATAGCAGAATTCACCCCACTTCAAAAAAAAGAACTAATTATAAAAACAAATAATGTTTTGGGAAAACTTTTTATTATCGCGATTTCTGCCGTTATGTAAAAAAAAATGTAAAACACATTATTGGCTTGTGTCGTATTTGTGTCGTATTTGTGCCGTAACTACCGGGAAATACAGTGAAATACCGGGAAAAACAAACTATTATTTTTCAGCGCGGCGTTAGCAGAAAATCAATATTTTATTCGCAAACATATTGATAATAAAAGACTTATGTATGGTGCCGAAGGTCGGACTCGAACCGACATGGACCGAAGCCCGCTGGATTTTGAGTCCAGTGCGTCTACCAGTTTCACCACTCCGGCATATATATTTTAATTATAAAAATAATACTGAATCTAATCTTAGAGAAATCAATATTTATAATTATGAATTTGAATTTAACTATAAAAAAATAACTGAAAGCTATATTATTAAAAAAAAAGAATTTTGTCAAGTATTTTTTGAAATTCTAAAATTAAAAAATTAAAATTTATTTAATTTGACTTTTTTAAGTAATAAAATTATCATTTTAACGTATACTTATATAAATATAATGTGACATCAATCCAAACTATGAAAAATATAATTAAAAAAACTGTTATGCTTGAACGTCTGCTCGAAATAAGTGCAGCAGTTGCTAATTTTAAAGATTTGGATATTCTACTTGAAAAAATATTATCTCAAGCACGAGAAATAGCTAATGCTGATGCCGGTTCAATCTATATAAAAGAAAAAAATATGCTTCATTTCAGAGTTACTCAAAATGATACTTTAAGTAAACTTTTGCCTCAAGGTAAAAAACTTCAATATTCATATTTTTCTATGGAAATAGATAATTCGACGATTTCAGGATATGTTGCAAACACAGGAGAAATATTAAATATAAAAGATGTGTATAAGCTTGGAAAAAATGTTCCTTATAGTTTTGGCAAAAAATACGATGAGAAAACAAATTACAGGACAAAGTCAATGCTTACGATTCCGTTAAAGACAAATATAGGCCAGATTGTAGGTGTTTTACAAATTATTAATGCAAAAGACAAAAGCGGTAATTGCATACCATTTTCGAAATCATTGATTCCTGTTATGGAATATTTTGCCAATAGTGCAACTATATCTGTTGAACGAGCTAAGATGACAAGAGAAATAATTTTGCGTATGATAAAGATGGCAGAACTCCGTGATCCTAAAGAAACAGGAGCACACGTTAACAGAGTCGGAGCTTATGCGGTTGAAATTTATGAAAAATGGGCGCTAAAAAGAAAAATAGATTTAAGTGAAATTGAACGTAACCGTGATATTTTAAGGATTGCGGCTATGCTTCATGATGTAGGGAAAGTGGGAATATCAGATATTATTTTAAAAAAAGAATCCAAGTTTACGCCTGAAGAGTATGATATTATGAAAAAACATACTATTTTAGGAGCAAAACTGTTTGGTGAATTGAGTTCTGAAATAGATATAGCTGCTTGTGAAATAGCCTTAAATCATCATGAACGCTGGGATGGGAAAGGATATCCGGGCTACATTGACAGACTTATGGAAGGAGATATTCAAGAATGTAATAATATTGATGACAGTATTCGTGAAGGGAAAAAAGAAAAAGAAATTCCTTTGTTTGCGCGTATTGTATCTATAGCTGATGTTTTTGATGCATTAGCTTCTCCGAGATCATATAAACAGTCTTGGAGCGAGGAAGAAATCATTAGAGCAATAAAAAATGGTTCCGGAACCCAGTTTGATCCTGAACTTGTAGATTGTTTTTTTGAAACATACGACACTATTAAAACTGTTCAGAAAAGATATGTTTAAGATATCGGTAATCTGTCCTGGATTTGGGGTTATTCCCAGAGGAATAGAAACTGTAGTTAAAGAAGTATTTTTCGGATTAGCGGAAAATGATAAAAATTATAAAATAGATATATATTGCGGCGCTGAAAAAAAAATTGAAAACACTCCGGAAAATATTACATTAAAAAAATTTAAAATATCTGAATTTAATTCTAAAATTTCAAAATTTTATTCTAAAATTGCGAAAAAATACAGATTTCCCGCTTCAGAACCTTTTGATTATAATTTTTTAATTTTTTCATTAAAAATTATTCCTGAATTATTCAATAATGAATATGATATTATATTCAATAACGGCGGAATATTTTCAGCTTATGTGTGCGGATTATACAGAAAATTTTACAAGAAACCGTATATACATTCAGGTCACGCCGGAATAAATAGTTTGGAACGTTATCTTGGAAAACTTTATCCGGATGTATATATAGCTTCTACAGAACCTGCCAAATTATGGATTGAATCAGAAGTTAAGGGAATTAAATGTGAAGTTATTCCTAATGGAATAAATCCGAAAATATTTTTTCCGGCAAAGTCTGATGAAAATAAACTCGGGTTGAAAATAAAAATGAAAAGGCCAGTATATTTATTTACAGGCGCATTGACCAGACAGAAACAGCCTGATAAAGTTTTAAGAGCTTTTATTCAGAATAATGCAGGTAGTCTAATAATTATCGGAAATGGAGAATTGAAAGAGGAAATATTGAATATATCCAAAGAACATAATCTTGGACCTGAGGGTTTTTTATATATAGAAAATGTTGATTATGAGAAATTGCCTGAATATTTTAATTTTTGTGATTATTTTGTTATGCCGTCAATAAATGAAACTTTCGGAATAGTATATCTAATGGCTTTAGCCTGCAACAAACCTGTCATATCAGATGATAAACCTCAACAAAGATGGATGATAAAAAATGCAGGTATTTATTGCGATGCTGAAAATTATGATTCGATAAAATCAGCAATGAACCAAATTTGTAAAGAAAATTTTTTTGAAATACCTGTAGGAATATCAGCAGGGTTTCATTGGAAAAATATAATAAAATCTTATGAAGAATTAATTGTGAGAACTGTAATACAGAACCAACGTGAATATTAAACCGATTTGATTCTGTTTAATGCTAATGGTAATGTTTTCAAATGGCAGTACTGCCATTTTCACCAAATCTATTTTGTAAAAAAATATACAAATATATTTTTGAAACAGTTCACAAATATATTTTTAATTTTTTTTTATGATTTTAACAACGAATTAGTATAAGTTCTTGCTGCAAGAAAAGCTGTTGAAAATGCCGCCTGTAAATTATAACCGCCGCAGTCACCGTCAATATCAATAATTTCTCCTGTAAAATAAAGGTTGCGAATAATTTTTGATTCCATGGTTTTATTATTTATTTCATTCAGGGAAACACCTCCGGCAGTAACCATAGCATTTTTAATTTCAGAATAACAGGATATATTAACAGCATATTCAGTTAAATTGTTTATCAGTTCGTTTTTTTTAAACTTATCAATATTACCGCATATAGAATTTTCAGGAATTTTTGATACATTCAAAATCAATTCGGTAAATCTTGAAGTTAAATCAAATTGTTTTAAAAATTTTTTTACTGATTCCCGGGAATTATCATGAAATAATTGCGAAATATAATTTTTTAAATTCATTGATTTTTGATTTTTTTTTATAAAACAAATTTTTAAGAAGTCGCCAGGATTTACATATCGAGACATATTTAGTATTACAGGGCCGGATAAACCTTTATGGGTTACAAGCAGTTCTCCTGATAATGTAATACATTTTTTATTATTTCGAAATAAAGAAATTTCTGAATCATTAAATGAAGTTCCAGGTATAGAATTTATAGGATTATTAAAAATAATCAATTGAGATAATGCCGGTTTTGGAGGAACTATTGTATGACCAAAAGATAAGGCGAAATTATATCCATCGCCTGACGAACCTGTTTCAGGGAAAGAAGTTCCTCCAGTTGAAATTACAAGATGTTTTGAAAAATATGATTCATTTGAATTTACGGTGATTTTAAAATAACTGTTTGAATACGAAAAATTATCGGGTAAAATATTAGTTTTGTCTGTATCTGGATAACAACATTCGATTTTTACAACTTTTGAGTTGTATTTTATAGAAATATATTTTTTTTTAATTTCATTAATTAATATGTTTAATACATCCTGAGATTTATATGTTGCCGGAAAATAATTTCCTTCGCTGTCAGCTATTATGTTTAATCCGCGTTTTTTGAAAAAACTGATTAAGTCAGAATTGAAAAAATTATGAAACGCTGGTTTGAGGAAATTTCCGTTCAACCCGTATTTTTTTGTGAATTCTTCAATAGTTCCGGCATGGGTTATATTACATTTCCCTGCGCCTGATAATAAAAGTTTTTTTGCAGGCGCCTCATTTTTTTCCAAAATCAGAATATTATTTTTTTTTGAATCCAAGTTAATTGAAGCGAACAATCCTGAAGGACCTGCGCCTATTATTATCATATCGTACAATTCAATATATTTTGGCAACAGTTCCATAATCTGATTTTTTTATAAATCGCCGGCCGCATTATTTATAAAAATGTCTTCGATGCAGGTATCATCAGGCAGATCAATAATATCCATAACGATTTTGGAGATTGTAGAAGGTTTTATAAAATTTTTTTTTCGGGAAACCGGCAAATAATCATAGAACGGAGTATCTACAGAACCTGGTTTTACACTGAATACCCTGATTTTTTTTTCTCTGAGTTCATTTCTTAAACTTGAAGTAAATCCTTCAACTGCAAATTTGCTTGCGCAGTATAAAGACCATTTTGAAAATCCTTTAAATCCTGCGATAGAAGATATGTTGCATATAATTCCTGTCCCTTTTGTTATTAGCGGATAAAACGATTTAGTAACAAAAATCAGTCCTTTAACATTTACATCAAAAATAGAATAATAATCGGATTCTGTTATTTTGCTGATTTTTTTTTCAAACCCTGTTCCAGCGCAATTAATCAGAACATCAATATTTTTGATATTAAGTTTTTTGATAATCCAATTTTTAGCTGATTCTATTTGTTTTAAATCTGATATATCGGTGTTTTTAGCAAAATAATTTTTTGTATTTTTAAGATTTGATTGTTCGGCTGTTCTTGAAAGATTTATTAAAATATAATTTTTTAACAATGCGGATTTTGCTATAGATAATCCGATCCCTGAACTGCCGCCTGTTATCAGTATTATTTTGTTTTTCATTCTAAAAATTTTTTTATATAATCAGCAGCTGAATTTTTAAATGTTTGAAATTCTGATTCGGAAACTTTAAATTTCTGCAGCTTAAATTTTTTTATAATATCGTCAAACACATCAATGAAATAATCTATTTGATTTTCTGTATGAGTTGCATTTATCGTACATCTGATACGTTCATTGCCTCTTGCTACAGCAGGTCCTCCGACAGCATTACATATTATGCCGTTTTTATAAAGATAAGATTCGATTTCAAAAGCTTTTTTTTCGTTACCTATTATTACAGGGATTATTTGAGAATATCTGTGTGGAACATTTGCGCCGATTTTAATCAGTCCGGTTAAGAATCTATCGACATTTTTCCATAACTGTTTTCTGAGGCGGGGTTCTTTATCCGCAATTCTAATAGTTTCAATTAGTCCGGCAGCCTCATCAGCAGGAAGACCTGAAGTGAAATAATATGTTGAAGCGTTTATTTTCATCATATCGACCACTTCTTTTTTTGCTGAAACAAACCCGCCTAATCCTCCGAACGCTTTACTCAAAGTTCCCATTTTTATTTCGATTTTATCAGAAACGCTGAAATGTTCAGCTATGCCTCTGCCTGTTTTTCCCCAGACTCCTGTGCCATGAGCATCGTCGATCATAACAGCGGCTCTGTATTTTTGAGATAATTCTGAGATTTTATCAAGATGAGCTATATCTCCATCCATACTGAATACAGAATCAGTAATAATGAAAAGTATTTTATTCTTATTATTTTTGAGTATATCAGATAAATGATTCACATCATTGTGCCGGTACTTTATAAAATTAGCCCGGGATAGTTTTATTCCCATGCGGATGCTCCAATGATTTAATTCGTCTCCTACTATTAGAGTTTCTGGAGGGTTTTTTTTGAAAGTTTTTCCATAGAAAAGTTTGGTATAAAAATCAATGTCGGTTAAAGCTGATATAGCTCCGACATTTGCCATTAATCCTGTTGCAAACGTTATAGTATCTTCGGAATTTTTATATTTTGAAATTGTATCTTCGAGTTTTTCCAATACATCCAGGTTGCCTCCGAGTCTTCTTGATTCACATGTTCCTATTCCATGTTTAATCAGAGCATTTTGCGCTGCTTTAATAACTTCAGGCCTTTTACTCAATCCGAGATAGTTGTTTGAACAAAAACAAATATATTTTTTTTTATTGATAACAGTTTCAGGATCAGCAAGTTTTTCTATCACAATATCATGATGAGCTAATCCTTTTTTTTGAAGCCAGCGGTAATTGTCGATATAATTTTGTATCAGTAATGAATTTTTCATAATTAAATAAAGAACAAATAAATTAGTATAAAAAATTATAACAAAAATAAAATATTTTTATTATTTTATTATAATACCTTTTGTTTTAACGTTTTCGTTAAAATCAGATATTTTAAAGGTAACAGTCGAGCCAGATAACCGTTCAGAATTTAAAATAAATTTTTCTGTTTTTGAATCAAAAATATTATCAATCGGATACAATTTTTTCCAATCGGAAGAATTAATTGAATATTCGCAGGATTTAATTATATTATATTCGTCAGAAGCGGTAATACTGATTTTTTCTTTTGAATTATCTATTTTAACATCGGGTTCTGTATTATCAAGAATAATTTCTTCTGAAATTATTTCATCAGAAAGCGGGTCAGAAGGATTATCCAGGATATCAGTAGATATGACTTTAAAAATATATTTTCCGTCAGGAAAATATAAAGTATTCCAATTGTAATAATTTTTAGTATAATGTTTATCAAATTTTAGTTTAACCCAATCCCCAGATTCATATTTATAAAAAATATCATGTAAAAGTTTATCTCCGTTAGGATCTGAAACTGACCATCTTATATTGTAAGAATTCGAGGCATTCATTTGAAAATTAGGCTGAACCTGCTGCTGATTTTGAAAACTTTCAACTGCTTCCATAACCATCTCCTCATTCATCATATTCGGGTGAGAAGCCTGCTGAATTCTGCTGGATTGCCTGGAAGATTGCCTTGATTTAGAATCTTTAGGTTTATTGGACAAAGACGATATATTGATTGATTTTATTATAGGTTTCAGATTTAATTGAGTATAAGGTACTGTGATTTTTTTTAATTCTGATGATTCAGTCAGGAATTTTATTTTATATTGAAAATATCTGTTTTCACGGCTATTCGAGGAAGAATTCCATTCAGTCCACAAATCATTAATTTTATTTGTATTTCCTGTTCTGAAAGTGTATTCTATTTTTCCTGAATATTCAATTTCAGGAGTTCCAGCCGAAGCTTTGTATCCCAAATCGATTATATCAGATATATATTCGAAAATTTTTTCAGAATGGTTTGGTTCATATAATTTTGAAGGGTTGGACACTGCGATAAAAGAAGGCTGCCCTGACAGATCAAAGCATATTTTCTGAAGTTTTCCAGATTTATTTTTAAAAATAAGATAATAATCTTTTCCTGAAACTTTATAGACTGAGTTGTTTTTTCCTGAAACAGAATAAAAATTATTGTTATTATCAATTTGAAAATCTAATATAAAATCATTTTTAAACTCAGCAATAGAAATTTTATAAGATTCTCCTACTTCGTAAATTGTGCCGCTTTTATAATTATTTTTTTGAAAACGGTTTATTTTATCGGATTTATTTTTTATTTTTTGAATAAT
>JAGOBX010000431.1 GCA_017999075.1 Candidatus Babelota bacterium
TTTATAGCCGGTTTGATTTCTATAGGGTATCATAAAGGTTTAAAATATGGAATAGATTTTGCCGGCGGAGCTAATGTTATAGTGAAATTCAATGAACCTGTTACAATAGAAAAACTTAATGAAATCAGAGAATTGTTAAGTTCTAACAATATCGAGGGAAATATTCAGGTATTTGGAAAACTCGGGTCAGAAGTGAACAAAGTTAAAATCTCGACTGGTTCTGATCCTCTTATAGAATCTAAGATAACAGGAATATTCCAAAAACATTTTGACAAAAATTTGCAGCAGGATACTTCAAAACTTGATATTAATCTGTTGAAAAGTTCTGTTCAAATATCAGAAAATCTGAAAAAAATATTTGTTGAATCAGCGGTTGAATCGATTTCTTCAGCAAGACCAATTAATGATTTGCAGGCGCTGACCGCTAAACTTAAAAAATATAATTTATCTGAAGACGAATTATCAAAAATTTTCATATTTACAGATGCAGGTATAAGCGATGTCAGAAAAAATGTCAATGCGCTTGATAATGCGGGATTGATAAATGTTTTTTCTGATATTTTTTCATCGGTTAAATTTATAGATTATTTCAATGCTGTTTCAGATAAAGCTGTGCAGCATATTGATAAACTCGGCGGGTTAGTTAAATCTGTTGATGAATTGAATACAATATTTGAATTTGATTCGGAATTGTTTTCAAAGTTTAAAAGCCAGTTTTCCACAAGTTCGTTTATCATCGAATCCGTAAGCATGGTAGGACCGTCAATAGGAGCAGATTATAGAAAAAAAGGGCTGCTTGCAATAATAGTGTCTTTAATAGCGATACTGATATATATAGCTTGGAGATTTGAATTTGAGTTTGCCGTAGGAGCTGTTATAGCTCTTGCCCACGATGTTCTGATAACCATAGGAATATTCTCTATTCTTGATAAAGAATTTAATACGCAAATCCTTGCCGCAATTCTTACTCTTGTCGGTTATTCGATAAACGATACTATAGTTGTTTACGACAGAATACGTGAAAATTTGAAAACAGGAATCAGCACGAATTTAGAAAATATAATGAATAAAAGCATTATAGAAACTTTATCCAGAACTATTATGACTTCATTAACTACTATAATAGCTGTAGCTGCAATTTATTATTTTGGCGGAGAAGTTACAAAAGATTTTTCGCTGGCTTTGCTTGTAGGAATAATAGTGGGAACATATTCATCTATATTTATCGCTAGTCCGGTTGTTATTATTTGGAAAAAACGGGAAATGCAAAAAGCTAAAGCCGGAAAATAAGTTTTTAAAAATATATGACGTTGAAATATTCGTTCATACTTCCGACTTATAATGAAAAAGATAATATTTTAGATGTCATTTCTGAAATAGAAAATAATTTTGAAAATTATGAAATTGTTGTAATAGACGATAATTCCCCCGATTTTACATGGAAGATTGTAAAAGAATATTCTGAAAAGGTTAATAATAAAAATATTAGAGTTATAGTTCCTGAAAAGCGGCTTGGTTTAACTGAAAGCATTAAACTTGGAATTAATTCGGTTTCAGGCGAGATCGCATTTTGGTTTGATATAGACGGAACTATGCGTCCTGCAATTTTTAAACCTTATCTTGATTTGTTTGACCGCGGCATTGACATGGTTTTTTTTAGCAGATATGTCGGCGATGGAAAAGATGCAAGAACTGAAAAACTGAGCGTTGTTCTAAGCATAATCATAAGTTATTTATGCAGAATGGTATTATCTTCAAAATATAAAGATTATACTTCAGGATTTGTAGGCATAAAAGTCGATGCTGCAAAAAAAATAGAATTCGGCGGGGATTACGGAGAATATTTTATTGAACTGCTTTATAAATGCATTAAATCAAATTATAAAATAAAGGAAGTTCCGTACACCCTGAATTCGCGGGTTAAAGGAGAAACTAAAACAGCTCCTAATTTCAGCGTTCTGTTTAAACGCGGATTGAAATATTTATATACGGTTTTTAACCTGAGGTTAAATCTGTCTTGTAAACGATAGTTTAAAAATTATCAATTTTGATGTTTGATAAAAATTTAAAATTAAAATTTTTTATTTTAATCGTTTTTAGAATATCAGGAATAATAAAAGGATTTGAAAGATTTTTTTGAGTAAGATATATTGAAGAAATAAGATTTTCTGAACCTACCGGATCAAAATCGCAAACAGGACTTGATTTCAGATTATTTATTACATCTACACACACACCAATATTTGTTTTAATAAATTTGTCAAAAATTTCATTTGTTAAAATATGTTTGTCAAATATTTTTTTTTCCATTGTTTTTGTTATGATTTTTGTGTTCTGCATTTTTATTATATTGTAAAATAATGATTTTCTTAACGAAAAAGTTTTTTTATGCATTATATTTTTTTTCAGGAATTCGTCGTTGTTTTTATCGTGAGAATTTACTAATTGACTGGCAAAATTTCTATAGAATTCCGGCAATTTCATATCAAATAATAATTCCCAATAAATATGATTTAATGATAAGGTAAGTGATTTTTTTGAAAATAAATTGAATGGCACAAAAAAATTATGAGACACAACATCACTGCTCAAATGAGTTAAATAACCGAGAGCAAAAGCTTTTTCAGTATTAGTTTTTGCGTTTTTCAGAATTTTAAATCCGGTATCCCAGTTGTGGCTATGATTTTTTTTAGGGAGCGAACCTTTTCCAACGAATATATCAGGGGCAATACACCCGTAAAGGAAATCATTTTGACCTGATGATAATAATTTTTTTACAGGGAGCGATACTATAAGAGATAAATGCGTTAATATATAAGATGTGAAAACAAGATGAGATGAAGGGCCCCATGCAAAAGCATCATTAGTAATAAAAATGAAAAATATTGTTAAATATAATATAGACATTTTGATATAATTAAATATTAATACCTTTGTGATTTAAGTAGTTGCGTGGCTTCTCGCAATCGAGATGATAAAATTTTGAAAATTTTAAACGAAATTTCAGGATTATTGCGAACCATTTCTTTAAAATCTTCTTTTTCAAGAGATAATAACTTTGAATCTGCAACGGTTTTTACTGTAAGAGATCTTGGTTCATCATCAAGTATTGACATTTCGCCAACAGGGTTTACAGGTATTATTACTGCTACGACTTTTTCTTTATTTTCGATGTTTTTACTTAAAACAAGTTTTCCTTCAATAAGTATATACAACTTGTTCCCAGGTTCATTTTCTTTGAAAACCATACTTTTTTTTTCAAAATTTTCCAATTTTATTTTTTTGGACAGTGAATTCAAATCTTCGTTTGATAAATTTTCAAATAACGAAACTTTTTTAAGAAATTCAATAATCTGTTCCTGTTTCAAGTTTTTTCTCCAACCTATTATAAAATTATAATCTGCCGCCTTCGTAAGATTTTGGAATTTCGGGTAACGCTATGTTTTTAGGTAAATTGCCGGATTCCGCAAATATATCTATTGATATACCTCCGCGCCTGTAGAAAAATGCCGATATTCTTATCCATTTAGGATTTATACAATTTATTATTCTGTCTATAAT
>JAGOBX010000432.1 GCA_017999075.1 Candidatus Babelota bacterium
TTTTTATATAATACTCATATTCGTCCTGATTTCCGATTTTATTATAACCCTGATCAATTATTATAGGTTTATCAAAATATTCAGGTAAAAATTCAGTTACAGCCGAATCAAACTTATTTTCCGAATCAATTTCAGTTTTTTCGGATTTGATTATAACTTTTGTATTTGAAACCGCTTTAATATTTTTATTATCATCATTTTTAATATTTTTTTCAATTATTACCGTTCCAGTATCTACGGATACAATACTGTAATCTTTGCTTATAACACTGAATACTGCATTATTAACAAAATTTTTCGAATAGTCTGTTTCAATAATAAAATTGGATTTCAAACTTTTTGATTTTCTTTTGTTGACAGTTCCTGAGACTTCACCTTTTATCAGTTTAAACATCATATCTGCATTTTTCTGTTTTTGTTTGGTTGAAGTTATTTTCAGGCCTAAAATCTTCAATTCCGAATTTTCAGCTAATTCTAAAATATAAACGTTGTAAAGATTAAAAATAATTTTAGAATTTTCCGATGTTTTTAAAATATAGCCGGGCAATAAAATCATGCCTGGTTTTGGAGTTGTTTCATTATTTTCAGTGTCTGCAATAACGGCATTTCCGCTAATTTCAATTATTTTACTTATTTCAACTGCTTCAGAACAAACCGAAATACCAAAAATAATTATAATTAAAAATAATAATTGCTGTTTCATAATATAAATAAAAAAATTAATTCAGAAAAATATCCACGCTGAATTTATGCGTTAAATCAAGTTCTTTATGTTTTGATACCGCATAATAAAATCCGGCTTTTTTTAAATTAATTGATATGCCGGCAGCAGGTTGTTTTGATTCATTGACATACCCTGCATTAAAAACAAAATATTTAAAAGGTTTAAACGTCAAACCAATCCTGTAATCTAATTTTTTTTGTTCCTCAATATTGAAAACAGCAGAAAAATTAAATATTTCAAACAAATTAACATTTACTCCTGTTTCAAAATTAACCGGCAGTTTTTCTTTTTTCGAAATAAACGCATCTTCAGTAGAAAACAAATTCTGTACTGTTCCGGAAAAAATAAAATCTTTATATTTGTACAATGCTCCTGCGCTTAGTGACCATACGCTGTTAGAATAATCATAAATTGTCTGCTTAAATAATTTTGATTGAATTCCAAAACTGAAATTATCAAATAGTTCTCTGCCTGCGCTCAATCTTATTGTTTCCAGCTTTGAAGAAAACATGTTCCCTGTTAAAATCAAATTATCAGCTTCTCTTATATCTTCAACTTTTAATGAGGAATAACTTAATCCTGCAGTATATCCGTAAACCGGAATAAGCAAATCAAGTTCATGCTGATCAAGTCCGTCTATTTCTGTAAAAATTCTTGAAGTAGTCGCGCTTAACAAAATTTTTTCAGATTTAATTATTCCTGCAGGATTAAAATAAATAAAACCGATAGGATTTTCAGTAAATGTTTTTCCAACTGAAAAATATTCCGAATGACCTTCATTTTTAGTGCCTGCTCCGTATTCTCCCCCATAATTTCCCGCATATAAATCAATACCTGTAAACATCATCAAAACAAAAATAACTGCTACACTATATCTTTTCATATTTTTTATTCAGTCAAATTCTCAATTTTCAATTTATCAATACTATCTTATTATAGCCAATTTATCTATAAGTTTGTAATTTTCATTATTATTCTTATATTCTAAAATATAAATATATATTCCTGAACTCACAAGTTTGCCGGCATCGTTTCTGCAATCCCATTGATACGGATTACTGTTTAAATCTATATTTCGATCAATAACTTTAACTCCAGCCAAATCAAAAATTTTCAAATTAAGGGTTCCGGCTAACGGAGCAGAATATACGAAATTAACTGTATTTCCCGGACTTTTCAAAGGATTAGGGCTAACGAATGTATTTTCTTTAGATAAAGGCGGTGCTAAAAACATACGGACATATTCAGGTAAACCTGCCACAACCCTGTAGCTCAAAGATTCATATTTAGAACATTCTATATTAAGTTCCGGCAGTTCTTTTAAATTGTAATTTTTTTTAGTTTTCAAATCAATAAGATATATATCATATTTTTCTGATATTGAATTTATCCCGTTAAATGACAATGATAACCGCGAATTATTCCCGGTATTTATTCCGCAAAGCCATTGATGGCAAGTCTCAATCGGTCCTATTCTCTTATCAGACGCCAGATTATTGCCGTTATTTTGAAAGTTAACAGATAAAAGTTCTGGTATCCCCGGAGCTTTTCTTACAGTTTCAGATACAGGATCAACATTTGTTATTCCAAACATATTTATTAAATCAGAAGACTTATCTCCTTTTACAGATAAAATAACTTCCCATATATTATCAGAAGGAACAGTTTTTTTAGGAGCAAGATTTACCCTGCTGTTTTCAATATACGAAAAATCAGGGGATAATTCAAGAGAACATTCTTTATTTGCATAAATCCAGAATCCTGACCATACATAAAGCATAGGATTAAGTAACGCAGAATTCGGTCCCCAAACATAAGCATTGTCTTTATAATAAAAAATTTTATTTTGAATATATCCCTGCAGTTCAGCGTCTGCGGCGGTCAATCTGCCGGCTGAAGTTAAAATCCTACAGTTTGACCAACTCGTAACGCAATAATACGGGGAACCTATCTGATTCCATCCTGTTTTTAACTGAACAGTTAAAGTATCCTGAACATAATTTCCATTAATTTTCAAAATAGTTTCAGAAGGTAAAATAATATAATACCCTTCTCCTGCAACCAATTTTTTTGGTTCTCTGTATTTATTATATAATTCATGCGTTTGTTCTTCAGGATACCAGTGATAAAGATATTCTGGTTTTACAGAAGTAAAAACATTTTCTATTTCAGGGCTTACAGGAATTTTATTTATTCCTATCATTCTCCATTCTTTAGCTGGAACCACAGTTTCATCAGTATGATATCCCAAATAAAGAGGAGGGAAATCAGAATAAACTGATTTTACAATATATGCTCCGGTTTTATCACCTGTTTTGAAAGATAAATAGCTCAGGCCTGAATCATCTGTTATTGTTGAACTCAAAGTGTCCCCGAATGCATTTAACGGCTTATCAATTATTGAATAAATAATTTGTTCATATTTAACAGGACCGCTGTCAAAATCCAAAATCTGTAAAACCGCTGTTTCAACAGAATTAGAATTTAATGATTGAACAAATGCTTTTTTCCCAACAATATCCATTTGTCTTGGTAAAAAATATGAATCAAGAGAACTTACAAATCCGGTTGATAATCTATAATTGTTGCCAATAGACGTATCTGTAAAATTATCTCCAAAAGAACCGAATTTCAAATTATACTGAGGGGAAACAATAGATTGCCCGATTCCATTATAAGTTGATATATCTATATTATACTCTGCAAATAATAAATTAACCTTAAGAGAAAAAAATATTAGCAGAATAATAACTATATTTTTTTTCATATCTATTAATTATTTACAATATTATTATAAAAAAAACAATACAAATATGTTGAATTGAAA
>JAGOBX010000433.1 GCA_017999075.1 Candidatus Babelota bacterium
ATTATTAGCGGAACAGCTTTTTATCGAATGTTTTTTTGATTCTTCGGTCAGCGGAAATAAATTTTTATCTTTGCTTTCCAAGGAGTACAATTTAAATGATAAGACATTATCAATAAAATTTTTATTTCTGCCAGGAGAACATAAAACAAACCCTCGAATAATGCTTACCGTAACAGATATTACTCTTCAAAAATCTATGGAAATAGAAAAGAATCAACAAAATGACATTAATAAAATTTTAAGCAAAATGGCATTTGATAAAAAAGGATGTTTGGAATTTTTACGTGACTTATATTACGAAATAAACAAATTATCCGATATAATCGAAAAAGATTCTTTTACCTTAAAAACTATAAAAAAAATATATATGTCAGTTCATACTCTTAAAGGCAATTGTTCTTTTTATGAACTTTCTAAAATCGTAAGCGCTGCCCATATTTTAGAAGAATCATTTTCCGAATTATTAGAAAAAAATATTATTCCTGACACTAAAATGAGGTCAGAACTCATTGAAAAAGCAAAAACATTGTCAGCAGCTTTCTTTGAAAACATAGGTTTGCTTGAAGAATATATCTCTTTTGATGAAATTTTATCAGATAATGATATTTTTGAAATTAACTCATCCAGAATAAATGATCTTATCAAAACAGCAGAAAAAAATAATATAAACACTGAATTGTTAAATAAAATTTATAATCTTAAAAAAATTTCAGTAAAAAAAGCTTTAGCTAGATATACTTCAAATGCCGAACAGATTGCAGTGCGGCTTAACAAACTGATATTGCCTATCGAAATAATAAATCATGAAATGCTTATAGATGCATCCTATTTCAAACCTGTTCTTGATATTATCTCTCACATAATAAAAAATGCAGTTTCACACGGAATTGAATATCCTGAAGAACGGCTGCTTAAAAATAAAAATAAATTCGGAAAAATAACCATTGATTTTTCTGAAATTATTACTAATGAACAACGTTCTGTTAAATTAATTATATCAGATGACGGCAAAGGTTTTATGTTAGATGTTCTTGGTAAAAAATTAATTGAAAAAAAAATACTCACTGAAAATGAAATAACTGAAGATAAAATTATTGAAACAATAATTTGTGGAGGAACTTCAAGTAAAGAAAAGGCTGATGAATTTTCCGGACGGGGAATTGGTCTTGCTGCTATCAAAAACATTATTGACCAGTTTAATGGAACTTTAACAATAAAAACAGAAAAAGATAAAGGAGCTGAAGTAATAATAATAATTCCTGAAATTTTAAAACCTTAAATTATCAATTAAAAAAAAATTTAAAATTAAATAATAAATATTGCTATTTATAAAAAAATAAAGCATAATTTAAATAATGAAAATAAAAAATAAAATTATTATAATATTTTTTGTTTCATTTATTTTAGTTTTAGCTGCCGTTGATTTTATATCCAAAAAATATCTCGAGTCTGAAAAATTCAATTCAATAGCTCAGAATTATTTAAAACAACTTCAACACATAGATTTTGCCATAACCCAATTCTTAACTGAAGTAGAACATAAATTACTTCAGCTCGCAGAAAATCCTGATGTAAGATTCAGAAACGATTCAAAATTCACTAATTTTTTAAATGCCGATGAAAAAACTTTCAAATATAATATTACAAAAGATGAACAGCGTATAATTGATATTTTTTATTCGCTTAAGGTTCATAATCCTTATATAAGTTCTGTTTATATGGGAAGGCAAAACGGGTCTTTTGTACGTTCGCATAAACGAGCCAAACCCACTAAATACGATCCGCGTGAACGTCCATGGTATAAATTAGCGTATTTAAATAAAGCAACTATTCTCAGAACAGAACCATATTCCGCTGTTACCACATCAGATATAAATATCGGAACTGTAACCACTATAAGCGATTCAGAAGGCGTGTACGGCGTTGTTGGAATTGACATAACTCTTACTGACTTGAGTTCATACATATCTTCCGTAAAGTTTGGAGATAATGGCTTTATACTTTTGTTTGATGAAAATTTCAATGTTTTAACCGCCCCTGATACTTCTATACTTCTAAAAAAAGATAATGAAATTCCTGAGTTATTTAGCGGAATGAAAAAACTTAAAAGTTCTAATAGAGGATATTTTATTACTGATTACGGCACTCAAAAATATTACTGTTATCATTATCTTTCCGAAAAAACAGGCTGGAAATTATGCGGTATGATTCCTGAAAAAGAATTAACCGGTTCGATAAAAAATTATATAAGAACAATACAGACTATTATAGCTGTTTCGTTTATGATATTGGCATTGCTGATTTTGATGCTTAATAAAAAAATAGTATTGACTCCGATTGAAAAACTGCGGTCTGCAGTAATGGAAATTTATAATACAGGCAGCTATATCCAATTAGAAAAAAACAATCGGAAAGATGAAATAGGTGATCTTATTTTTGCATTCAATTCAATGATAGGTTCTCTTGAAAAAAAGCAGCGTGAATTAAATATATCTGAAACTCGATTCAGGCGGTTATTTGATAATTCTCTCGAAGGTATATTCAGAATTGATGATTCCGGCATCATTATTGACGTAAATGCGGCTTTTGTTAATATGTTTATGTTTAAAAACAACGGTGAACCTGTAAATGAAAAAAACGAATTCAATCAATTATTTGTTGATTCTTCAAATTTCAACGAATTGATGAGTATTTTAAAAAAAGATGGTAACATACGAGATTTTGAATCAGCTTTTTACCGACAGAACGGACAAATATTTTATGCGGTATTAAGTTTATGCGCTGTTCAATCAGTAAACACTTCGGAATTGGTATATGAAGGATTAATAATTGACATTTCAGAACATAAGCATAAAGAACTTCTGCTGTTAAAAGATAAAGAGCATATTGAATCAAAATTTTGGAAATTGATACAATGTATGGGTGAAGGTTTTGTGTATACTGGCGTTGACGGAATTATCGAATATATGAATGACAAAAGCGCAGAAATTTTCAAAACCGGAAAATCTGACGCAATAAATAAAAAAATAAGCGATTTCATAAATTCAAAAGATGTAGAGGAGTTTGAAAAATATATTTTAAATTTAAGAGATGACGGCAACACTCAATTTGCCGCAGAACTTAAAAATAACAATTCTGAAAAACAATACGTATTAATTTCAGCCAGGCCGGTTAAAGAAGAAACAGAAATTTCTGGTTATGTAATAATAATTACAGATATTACTTATCTTAAAAAAATAGAAAATGAACTCAGGAAAGCAAAACAGGAGACAGAAGCAGCAAATTCAGCAAAATCAGTATTTCTTGCAAACGTCAGCCATGAAATAAGAACTCCTATGAATGCGATTATGGGAATGGCATATTTAACTCTTCAAACAGAACTCAATTCCGAACAGCGTAAAAATCTTGAAAATATAAGCTATGCCGCAAAATCTCTGTTAAGAATAATAAACGATATACTTGACATAAGTAAAATAGAAGCAGGTAAGATAGAAATAGAAAATATTGAATTTTCAATTGACAGAATGGTGGAAAATGTCTCATCGATTA
>JAGOBX010000434.1 GCA_017999075.1 Candidatus Babelota bacterium
TGTCAGCAGTATCAACATCAACATTGTTATATCCGGCGCACCGCAACGCTATCAGCTTAATGCCGTATCCCCAAAGTTTTTTTATTACATCAGCATTCAATTTATCATGTACAAAATCGCATACACATTGAAAACCTTCTGCTAAAGCCGCAGTTTCAATAGTAAGCCGAGGTTCATAAAAAAACATTTCATGGCCATACTGTTTATTGGAATTTTCCAAAAATTGTTTATCATATGATTTTGAACTAAACACTGCTATTTTCATTTTAAAGATTCCTTTTTAAAAATTATTGCTAAAAAATAAGAAAAATATATCATTGATGATAATATAACTCCGTCAACACTGTACATATTATTTATTATAAAAAATAAAAAAATAAATTTCAAATATAATAAGCATTTATCATTCAGCAGCGTTATTTTAATCAAATATATAATTCCAGCAATCAGTATTATAAATCCTATAATTCCTGATTCAGCAAGAGTCTGCAAATAATAATTATGCGCATAAACTACATCGTTTGCATAATAAGGTTTATATTCAGAATAATATTTTCTAAATTGTCCTATTCCTACTCCAGTAAATTTATTTTCATTCTTCCACATTTTCAATGCAGCCGTATAATTACCTATATAATATTTTATAGAATTATCAAAACTTTTTTCAAATCCGCGAATCCATAAAATTAACGCAAGGCAAATAAACATCAATCCTATTACCGGTACAATAATTTTCCAAAACCGGTTTTGAAAAACAATTATTATTACCAGTGTAATTCCGCCCGAAAAAACTGCAGACATCGTTTTTGAATATATTAAACATACAAATAATAGCACTAATAATAATCCAAATAATAATTTAGTTTTCAAATATGCATTTTTTTTCAAATAACTTGCCAGAACTCCTGAGGTCATTATCAAATATGAAGCAAAAATATTAGGCATAACAAAAACAGAAAAAATTCTTTCATCTTTTAATCTTCCTACAGCTTCAGCGCTTAATAAATTCTTATATTCAGACAATATATAAGGAAATCCTATAAATTTCTGATATAATCCTCTTAAAATCATGTAAAAAGCAATTGAAACAATAATATATTTTTCATATTTCAACTCAGTCAAATATATCTGAATTACAAATAAAAAACATATAAGCAATTTATACAGTTCGGCAATTGTATAATCGTTTAATATGTTGTCGAATGAAATACAATAATTATAGGAAATAAAGAGTATCGATATTGAAGAAAATATCTTTATACTTTTTGATAATCCTGATTGTTTAAAATGATAAAAATTATATGTTAATAATATCGTAATTAAAAAAATTTGAAAACAGGCTATTAACAGAAAGTAACGGTTATTATCAGCATTCTGAAAATCCAAAAAAAGCAGAATTATGAATAATATGTTTGAGATAATGGTAATTGCATAATCAAACATTTGTTTCACAATAAAAATTTCGGTTTTAACTGCCTTGTATCAACAGGCGTTTTTCCTATCAATACCGAATTATTTTGAGCCGGAATAGAATTCTTGTCTATGTTTTTTATAACAATTATTTTTTCTTGAAAAAGATTTTTTTCTGATTGGTTATGTTTTTTATCATCAATAATTATGTCCGCATCTTCAAAGACAGTATTGCCTTTTTTAATTTTAACTCCCACTTTGACTTTATCCTTTACAAAATCAAAAGATTCAACATATCCGCATAACAACGAATCAATCATCACTTCCGAATTTTCTTCAAGTCCATTCACATCGTCAAAAATAATATTTATTGAATAATAATTGTCAGAATTTTCGGTTTTATCAATATTCGCTGTATTATTTTTTTTATCAGAACAGCACTGAAACAACGAGATAAATATAAACAAATATAAAATTTTAAAACTTGTTTTTGATTTTTTCAACATATTTCTGAGTTTCAAGAGTTCCTGCTATAATTACTAAAAAAGCAGTCAATGATAAAAACATAATGTCTTTTCCCTGTATGTTTCCGGTACCGCCGATAATTCCATTTTCAGTAGGAATAATTAAAACTCCCGGAATTTTCTGTCCGCCTATTAAAAAAATAATCAATCCTATAAAACCTATAAGCATCAGCGAAACACCTTTAACCAATTGTCCTTTTCCTGATTTATCAGTAAAAAAGAATACTGCAGGCTGTATTATAAGCACGCATATAAAAATATTAGCAAGCAATTCCATTCCGCCTTTACCTTCTGCAAAACTCAGCATTCCCGACAATAAATACAGCAACAGCAATATTGAAGTTATTATAGAATAAAATATTGAAAAAGACGGCATAAACACTGCTTTAAAAAACATCACTATATCTTCCCATAATAATATCGCAATAGAAAATACTGTAAAAGAAATCCCTATCTGTAAAAATAACAATTGATAAGAAATCATATTTTCCATTATTTCAGGATCTTTAGATTGAATATTCGCTAAATACATTATAAGATTAAATATCCATACTGCCGCATTTAAAATCAATATTTTTTTTATTTTATTTTCCATAAATCAAATTTTCTCCTTATCAAATTTCTTTGAAATTTTAATATAATTATTTTTTAAATCAATTTTAAAATCAATTTCAAAATTTTCAATAAATTTTTGTATATTTTGTCTTACAGATTCTTCTTCGGATTCAATTATCAGGGATATGGTATCTTCTGAAATAAAATAACTTATTGTAACATACCTGTTATTTTCAATATCATCTTCTGATGAATGCAGTGTTGAAAGCAATGTATTTATATTGTTAGTAATTTTATATTTTTCTTCTACATTGATCTCCAGTTTATTTATCAGCTCAACTATTATTTTAGATACTTCTTTAACGCAATCGTTATTAGTTGAAATTTTAAAGGTATAAAAATTTTCATAATGTTCAAGCATCTCGATGCTGTAATGTTCTTTATCATATAAAAGCCCGTTCACCACTCTCATCAGTTTAGAAATCTGAAACGGTTTAGTAATATAGTTCACTGCACCTGCGTCAAACCCCGAAATTTTATCATCTATATTTCTTTTTTCACTTAAAAAGACTAAAGGTATATTATTCCCGTATTTTTCACGAAGTATCCTGCTGAATTCAATGCCATCCATTACCGGCATTTTAACATCCGTAATTATTAGATTCGGCAATCCGGATTTCTCTATGAGTTCTATCGCAGCTTTTCCATTATCAGCATCAATAACTTCAACATTATATGATTCAAAATGTTTTCTTACTATTTGTTTAATATCAATATCGTCTTCAACGATTAGTATTTTTTTCTTCATTTTTTTTATTTTTTTTCTGATTTGAAAAATAATTTAATTCATATTGTTGAGACATAACTTTCGAATACGGCTTAACAGAATGAGTCAGCCATACGTTTCCTCCTATAACAGATCCTTTTCCTATAACTGTATCTCCGCCAAGAATAGTAGCGCCTGAATATATTATGCTTCCGTCTTCAATTGTAGGATGCCGTTTTTTAGTATTTTCCTCGACACTCTTTTTTTTTATTTTTGGAACACTTAAAGC
>JAGOBX010000435.1 GCA_017999075.1 Candidatus Babelota bacterium
CCAACTATATTCCGCAAACATATATATACATCTTTGCCATATAAAGTAGAATTTTCTTTTGAAACCTCTTCTATAAGTTTAGGAACCGCATATTTTAATCCGATAATTTTTATAATATTCCTTGTAAATTCATCAGGAGTGCTACCCCATAAATTATTTTTTTCAGACATTATTTTAATCCCCCTCGGCCGGATGATAAACCCGGAATTTTTTTATAAAAAAATTTAATTTCATACTATAAAGAATATATAAAATGTCAAGGTTAAAAAATAAATTGTATCATTTTTTAGTTTTTTCACAAATCAAAGTAAAATCATTTGCCAGATAATGTTCAAACAATTGAATCCGGCTTATTTTATAAGGAAGTTCCGAATCAAGATACTCTATAATTTCAGAGGGTTTGTAATAATAAAACTTATCATTTTCTCTATCAGGAGAATGAGGATGAAGCAGGTTGATAGAAACTGTTTTCTTTGATATGTCAAATAATGTTTTCAATGCTTTTTTGATAAACTTTTCATTATTGTCAAGTCTTAAGTTGAATGCTCCAGAAACAATAACTATATCAAAACTATTGTTTTTGAAAGGATTATTTTTAAAAATATCGCAATGCATTATCTTTTTATCCGGATAACGTTTTCTGGATATTTCAATAAATTTTTCAACAATATCTACTCCTGTATAAATATAATTACTTGTTTTTTTATTTAAAAATCCGACCAGATTACATAACCCGCATCCCACATCCAGAATTTTTTTCCCTGAAATATCAATTCCAGATAAAAGAACAGAAAAACGGATTTCTTGAGTTTTATTATTTTCAAAGGCAAGAATTTTGTAATCTTCATTGTGTTCTGTCAATTTTGTTTCATAAAATTTTTTTATATTTTCTAAATTATTACACTTGTTTTTCATAACTGTACACCATTTTATTTATATTTTTTAAATTGTAAAAAAAATTATTAATGCTTTTTTTAATATTAATTTTATATTCTTTATGTTGAAAATACAAACAAAAAATATTTACAAGTTAACATTTTTGTTATTTCAAAATATGAACAACAATTTTAAACACCTTGATATTAACGATATACCATTATTAAAAAAATTTTGTCATTCACATCAACCTTTAATTTCAGAGATTAATGCGGTAAATTTATTTATATGGAAAGATTATTATAATTATTGCTGGAAAATTTTAAATGATCATCTTATTTTGATAGGTAAAAAAACTGGCGGGACATATTTTTCATTGCAGCCAATAGGTTTGCATTGCTCAAATAAAAAAATTCTGAGAATGATCTCTGACGTTTTTAAATATGATTTTAACGAACCTGCTGTTAAAATTACGAGAGTTGAAAAAAGATTCGCTGCAGATCTTAATGCAGAAGCAAATTATTCGGTAAAACCTCTAAGAGAACATTTTGATTATGTATATTTAATTGATAAAACTATAAATCTCCAAGGAAAAAAATTTGAAAATAAACGCAACGAAATCAATAAATTTTCAAGATATATCTCAAATCATGAATTATTTATTGATAATGTTAAAGAAAAATATTTTGACAGCTATCTTGCAATTTCAAAAAAATGGTCTGAAGAAAACAAATCTCAAGATAATAAACAAATAGAAGCCGAATATAAAGCTATTTCAAATGCTCTTTCAAACGCGCATTCTCTTAACTTCACAGGAACTACAATTATAATTGACGGCAAGGTTGAAGGATTTACAATTTGCGATATGCTTAATCAAAACACAGCATTAATTCATATTCAAAAATATAACCGTTCAATTCCGGGATTATGTGTTTTTTTAACAATAAAAACTTTAAAATCATGTTATAATAATATAAAATATTTTAACTATGAACAGGATCTTGGAATCCTCGGTCTTCAATTTTCAAAATTATCCTACCGTCCAATTTTTCTAGAAGAAAAATATGAGTTAACCAATTTTTTTTAAACTTCGGCTGACTTATATTTGTTAATTATAATTTTTATTTAAAGCTATTGATTCCTTCTTTTGCTGTTCCGTCTGCATTGAATAACGAAAACGCTTCCCACATTTCTGAGTCAAACCATTCCGGACTCCAATAATATGCACCTTGTAAATTATCATTTTCCCTGCATAATGTCAAAAAATCATTTATCCATTTTGCTTGACCTTTTTCATTTAAATCATAATCTTTTACAGATTTATTCCATTCCGAAAATTGTCCTCCGAAATCATATTTACTGGGATATGCATATTCACATATTATTATTTTTCTTTTTAATGAATTTGATAACTGATTTATTTTTGATTCGAAATAATCAAAACCATTTTTTTCGCTCATATTTGAAGTTGGGAAAAAAGACAACCCCAAAAAGTCAATTTTAACATTATTTTCAAGCATAAAATTATAAAACTCAATACAAAATTTTTCATTCCACCATTGAGTTAAATGCAAAATAAATTTCGCATTTTTATCTTCTTCTAAAATTCCTTTTTGTGCGGCCTCTATAATTTGAGCCGATTTTATCCAAATATTTTTTTTCATATACTCAAGGTTAAAACGGTTATGCCACTCATTTTCAAATTCACCACAAATACCAAAATCAATTTCATTTCCTATTTCATACATTTGCGGGACAATTCCATTTTTCATAAACACAGAAACGACTGATTTCGAATATTCTCTAACTTCTTTGACTTTATCAGAAAACAATAATTTTTTCCATTTTTCAGGTAATGGTTGTTTAACATAATCAGACCAATTATCGCTTAAAAATAAAACTATATATGGCGCAATATTATTTTTATTACATTCTTTGGCAATTTTTATAGCATAATCAATTGAATTTGGTCCTGTATCGCAGGTCCAAATACGCATCCGTAAAGAATTTATTCCCTTATTTTTGAATATTTCAAATATATTGTTAATCTTCTCTGATTCCCATTTTTTTCCATTTTCAATCATTCCAATAGAATAATTAGCGTCAACGCCTGTATGAAAATTATTTTTCCAAATCAAATCTGCAAATTCAGGATGATCTATAAACGGATTTCTGTTACCCTGAATTTTATAAATTTCATTGTTGCGTTTTATTTCCCTGTTACTTACCGGATCTGCTTTATGCCATTTCATAAGCATACGTATTGCCCATGGTTCAAAATCAAATCCATTATCCTGTATCATTTCACTTACAGAACAATTCAAACAATTTTTACCTGTAAGATAGCGCACAGCAAAATATAAATATCCTCGTGCAAAATCTCCTTTATATTCGTCTGCAGGTTCAAAAACTTCTCCGTCATATCCTAACCCTTCTCTTCCAAGTCCAGTCTTTGATATTGCCCATTCATTAAATTGTTCACCAACCTCACCTAAGGGTTTTATTCCTTTTTGCCCATTCACATGCGCATCACCAAGTATAACATGAAACAAATCCGAATACGCGCTGTTTTTCATTCCTCCCCACCATTGTTTCGGCCAGGAATGTTCTCTTGTAAGAAAACTACCGATTTCCCCTGTTTTACC